>DASQSR010000067.1:0-10518 GCA_035642295.1 Allostellaceae bacterium
TCCTCCTTGAAGATGCGATAGTAGTCGTCGACCCATTGCCTGGCCTCGGTGGGATCGACGAAGGCGAAGGTGAGCGCGCCGATGCCGAGCCGCGCCGCGAGCCTGATCGTCTCGCGGTTGGAGCAGGCGACCCAGACGGGCGGATGCGGCTTCTGCAGCGGCTTCGGCACGATGTTGCGGCACGGCATCTGGAAATATTTCCCATCGAAGCCGGGATAGGGGTTCATCACCATCATGTTGAGGCACTGCTCGACCGCCTCGGCCCACATCTGCCGCTTCTCATCGGGCGCGACGCGGAAGCCGCCCAGCTCCATGATCGAGGACGACTCGCCGGTGCCGAACTCGACGCGGCCGTCGGAGACGAGATCGAGCGCGGCGATGCGCTCGGCGACGCGCGCCGGGTGATTGTAGTTGGGCGGCATCAGCACGATGCCGTGGCCCAGGCGGATCTGCTTGGTGCGCTGCGAGCAGGCGGCAAGGAACACTTCCGGCGCCGAGGAGTGGGAATACTCCTCGAGGAAATGGTGCTCGACCTCCCAGGCATGGTCGATGCCGATGCGGTCGGCGAGCTCGACCTGGTCGAGCGCCTCGCGATAGATGCGGTGCTCGTCATCCTCGCGCCAGGGCCGCGGGATCTGATGTTCATAGAAGATGCCGAACTTCATGCGAGGCTCCTCAGGGCTTGAAGGCGTCGGCCTTGTCGTAGGCGGCGCGGATGCGGCGGAAGCGCTCCTCGAGCGGAGCACGCATGGCGGAATGGGTGAAGATGTAAAGCTCGTCGTCGCGGATCGCGGCCATGACGCGCGCCGCCACCTCGTCGGCGCGCATCCCGGTGCGCAGCAGCACCGCGAGCTGCGCCCGGCGCTCCTGCGCCAGCGGCGTCAGCGGACGCGGCGCGCCGAATCGGGCGGGGCGGTTGCGCTGGCTCTCGTCGATATGCGTGTCGACCCAGCCCGGGCACAGCACGCTGACGCCGATGCCGGTCCCCTGGAGCTCGGCCGCCAGCCCCTCCGAGAGGCTGACGACGCCGAACTTCGTCACGTTGTAGGGCGACATCATCGGCGCGCTCATCATTCCCGCCATCGAGGCGGTGTTGACGACGTGGCCGCCTTCGCCGTGCGCGCGCATCTGCGGCAGGAAGGCGGCGCTGCCGTGGATGACGCCCATCAGATTGACGCCGATCGCCCATTCCCAGTCTGCCGGCGCAATCTGGTCGATCGGCGCGCCGCCGACGCCGACGCCGGCATTGTTGCAGAGGACATGCACCTTGCCGAAGGCAGCGATGGTCGCCGCCGCCGCGCGCTCCACCGCGCCGCGGTCGGAGACGTCGCAGACGACGCCGCGCACTTCGGCGCCGGTCGCCTTCAGCGCCGCCACCGCCTCGTCGAGCGCGCCGCCTTCGATATCGGCGAGCATCACTTTCATGCCCGCGGCGCCAAGGGCGCGGCCGAGCGCCAGGCCGATGCCGCTGGCGCCGCCGGTGACGAAGGCGCCCTTCCCGGCGAAATCGCGCATCACGCCGCCTCGCGCGGCTCGAGCGCGTCGAACGCCGCGAGGCGGCGCGCGCCGTCCGGCGCCTCCAGCAGCCGCGCTGCGATCGCGTCGCGCGCCTGGACGCGGCCGTGCTCGAGCGTGGTCACCGAATGCCAGTGCACCATGCCGTTCCACACGGGATCGATGAACGCCTTGCCCGCCACCTCGCCGCCGCTTTCAGCGCGGAAGGTGAAGCTGCGGAGCTCCGAGACGGCGGTCTGCAGATAGGCGACATGGATCGCCTCGTCCTGGCGGATGCGCTCGACCAGCACCGCCGCGTGGTCGGCGTCGGCGCGCCGGTCGGCAAAGAGCTCGGGCGCCCGCATCAGCCGCGTGCAGAAGGCGAAGAACGCCTCGGCCCGGATCTCGATCATCAGCACGTTCATCAGCATCAGGACGGTCTGCTCGAACTCGGGCGGGATCTGCGGCATGAGCCGGCCCAGCTCGGGCCGCGCCAGGCTCTCCGGCACCGCCGGCAGCGGATAGGCGTCCTTGCCGAAGAGCAGGTCGCGCACCGCGAACCACATTGTGTCGTGGCCGCCCTCGCCGGCATCGGGATTGCCGCCTTCATCGAGGCCATGCGCCTTCATCAGCCCGCGGCCCAGATGCCCGGTCGCCGTGCCGGCGATGTCCTCGGCGACGATCCTCTGGAAGTCGGGCGCGGGGAAGTCGACAAGGCGCCGTCCGCGCGCTTCGATGAAGCCGGTGATGGTCAGCGAATTCCACAAGGTCTGGCCGAGGCCGAGATCGAGCAGCAGCTTCTGCTGCTCGAAGCTCGGATAATTGCCGCGGCGGAGCAGCTTGGTCGAGGCGTCGATCAGCGGAAAGCCGTGCTCCTGCAGCGCTTTCTGCCACTCCCGCACCGCCGGCCAGCGCTTCAGCGTGCGTGGCGAGAGGTAGCTGCCCGCGGCGTCGAAGCCGCCATGGAGGCGATAGCCCGCCTCGATTTGCGGTCGGGCATAGGGATGCTCGGCGAGAAGGTCCGCTTCGCTGTAGTGGAGGGTGCTCATGGATCGGCCTCTCCTGCGATGAACCGGTGGTGTTTTGCCGTCTCCGCCGCGCCTTCCGGCACCAGCGCCCGCGTCAGGAACCGCGCCACGGTGTCGACCAGCGCGGCGCGGCGATCGCGCCCGCACGCAGCCGCGCCGCGGATCAGCCCGACGATGGCGTGGCCCGCGACCTCGGCGTCGTAATCGGCATGGATCGCGCCGACCCGGGCGCCGGCGCGGATCTGCGCCGCCCATTGCTCGGCCCAGCGCTCGACCAGCGAGGTGTCGCCCTCGCCGCCGCTGGCGATCATCGAGACATCGGTCATCGCCGCCTTGAGCACGCCGGGATTGCGCTCGGCATAGTCGAGCATCGCCTCGAGCAGCACGCGCAGCTGGGGCTCCACGCCGTCGACGCCGGCGAGCCGTTCATTGACGGCGCTGTGCAGCTCGCTGCGCGCCGCCTCGGCGAAGGCGAGGAAGCATTCGCGCTTGTCGGCGAAATGCAGATAGAAGGTGCCGTAGCCGACATCGGCGGCACGGGCGATGTCCTGGGGCCGGGTCGCGTCATAGCCCCGCTCGATGAAGAGCCGCCGCGCCGCGTCGAGCAGCCGCTGGCGGCTCTCGGCCTTGCGTCGGTCCGTGCGCGCCAAGGGTGCTGCCATCCGCTGCGCCGCGCTCATGCCCGGCCCTCCCTACGAAAACTGATTATTTATCAGTTCTGATAAAAAGTCAATCGGACTTTGGCCGAACCGGCGCCATCATGCTCGTGGAGAGGGGATTGACCGCCGGCGCCCAGTTTGCCGGAATCGGTGTCCGACGATGCAGCCTTTCAAGCGGAGCAACGGGCACCCGGCGCCGCGGCGGTCGCGCCTCGCCATCTTCTCGGCCGCCGGCGCCGCGGCCGTGGCGGTGGCGCTGGTGCTGCTGTCGGTCTTCGCCCTCGACCTCAATGTCGGCCGGCTGCGGCAAAGCTTCGGCTGGGTCCAGCACACCGACGACGTCCTGCTCCAGCTCGCCCGCATCGAGGCGACGATGATCGACGGCGAGTCCGGCGAGCGCGGCTATCTCCTCACCGGCGATGGCGCCTATCTCGCAACCTTCCAGCACGCGCGCGACACGGTCGGCGGTGAAATGGACCGGCTGGCGGCGCTGATCGCCGACAATCCCGAGCAGGCGCAGCGCCTCGCCGCACTGCGCCCGCTCGTCATCGCCCGCTTCGACGAGTTCCAGCGCGTCGTCGATCTCGGCCCCGCGCACCTCACCGATGCGCTCGCCATCCTCGATCGGGCGCGCAGCGAGCAGTGGACGCCGAAGATTCGCCGCGGCCTCGCCGAGCTGCGGCGGACCGAGCTCGCCCTCCTCGGCGAGCGCCAGCACCGCAGCACCCGCGATGCCGTCACCGCCAATCTGCTCGCCATCGCCGCCGGCGTGGGGGCGCTGGCGAGCCTCGGGTTCGGGCTTTTCCTGCTGCAGCGCCAGCGCGCGCACTACCGCATCGACCAGTTGCAGCGCGAGCTCATTCACGTCTCGCGCCTCAACACCATGGGCCAGACTGCTTCGATGCTCGCCCACGAAATGAAGCAGCCGCTGACCGCGACGACGAACTACATCCGCGGCGTGCGCCGCCTCCTCGCGGCGAGCGGCGGCGCGCCGCCGGAAAGGATCAGCGAAATCCTCGCCAAGGCCGATGCGCAGGTCGACCGCGCGGCGCAGATCGTCGCGCGCCTGCGCGCCTTCGTCAGCAAGGGCGAGACCGAGCGCCGGGCCGAGGACGTCGCCGCCACCATCGACGAGGCGATCTCGCTGGTCGAGCTCGGCCATCCCGGCGTCCGCCTCGAGCGCGCGCTCGCGGCGCCGTTGCCGGCCGTCGCCATCGACAAAGTGCAGATCCAGCAGGTGCTGATCAATCTGATGCGCAACGCCGCCGAGGCGATGCACCAGACCGGGCCCGGCGACATCCGTGTCTCGGCGCGCCCCGTCGACGCCATGGTCGAGATCGCCGTCGCCGACCGCGGACCCGGCCTGCCGAAGGAGGTGGAGGAGCGCCTCTTCCATCCCTTCGTCTCGACCAAGGCGGAGGGCATGGGCGTCGGCCTCTCGATCTGCCGCGCCATCGTCGAGAGCCATGGCGGCCGCATCTGGGCCGAGCCCAATCCCGGCGGCGGTACCGTCTTCCGCTTCACCGTAGCGGCGGCCGGCTAGTAAGAAGCCAAACTTGCAAGTTTGTCTGTTAATACCTATGCTGCCCTCATGACCGGCTCCCGCGGCCCTCATGCGTCCTCCCTTGAAGCAGCCGTCGCCGAGCTTTTGCTGGCGGTCGGACAGCTCATCCGCCGCCTCCGATCGGAAGCCAATCCGAGCGAGCTCAACCTGTCGCAGATGAGCGCCTTGGCCCGGCTGGACCAGAACGGCGCGATGGCCACCGCGGATCTCGCCCGCGCGGAAGCGATGAAGCCTCAGTCGATGGGAACCATCCTTGCCGGTCTGGAGCAGGAGGGACTCGTCGAGCGCCGGCCGCATCCGACGGATGGCCGGCAGATCCTCTTTGCGCTGACGGCCGCCGGCGTCGAGGAGAGGAGAAGGCGCGGCATCGCCAAGCGGGACTGGCTGGTGGGCGCCCTGGCGAAGCTCGAGCCGGAGGAATTGCAGACGCTCATCGCCGCCATCGCTCTGATCAAGCGCCTGGGCGACCCCTGACCTCGACGTGTCTCGACAACCGATAGGAGCAATCCCGATGACCGCTACCGCTCTCGACCCGAAGACCGCGCTGATCGTCATAGACCTGCAGAAGGGCATCACGTCCTTCCCCACCGTCCATCCGATCGGCGAGGTGATCAAGAACGCGAGCAGCCTGGCCGACGCGTTCCGCCGCCGCGGCCTTCCCGTCGTGCTCGTCAATGTCGCCGGCGGCGCGCCGGGCCGGGCGGAGCAGACATTCCACCTTGGAGAGCTTCCTGCGGACTGGACCGATCTCGTGCCGCAGCTGAACCGGCAGCCGCAGGATCATGTGGTGACCAAGCGGACATGGGGCGCGTTCACCGGCACCGATCTTGAATCGCGGCTGAAATCGGCCGGCGTGACGCAAGTCGTGGTGGCCGGGGTCGCCACCAGCTTCGGCGTCGAGTCGACCGCGCGTCATGCCCACGAGCTCGGCTTCAACGTCACGCTCGCCATCGACGCCATGACCGACATGAGCGCGGAGGCTCACGCCAACAGCATCACCCGGACTTTCCCGCGGCTCGGCGAGACCGGATCGACGCAGGAGATCATCGACCTCCTCTCAAAGCGCCGTGCTTGAGCGAGCGCGCGCTTGAAGGCCAATCAGGCGGCCGCGAAGACCGGCTCGATCCGTCGATCTGGAAAATCAGTTCGGTTGCGGTGCTGGGCGCGCTTCTCTCCCAGCTCGACGCGACCATCGTCAACGTATCCCTCTCGACGCTCGCTGCGGACCTGCACACCGGGCTTGCGACGATCCAGTGGGTGACCAGCGGATATCTCCTCGCTCTCACGCTGGTCCTGCCGCTGAACGGCTGGCTGGTCGATCGCATCGGGGCGAAGGCCCTCTACCTTTCGTGCTTCTTCGCTTTCACCCTTTCCTCGGCGCTTTGCGGGCTCGCCTGGTCGGCGACCTCCTTGATCGCGTTTCGTCTTCTGCAAGGCATGAGCGGCGGGCTGCTCGCGCCGATGGCGCAGATGATGATGGCGCGGGCGGCCGGCAAGCACATGGCGCGCGTTGCGGGCTATGCTGCCGTGCCCATTCTGCTGGCGCCGACGCTGGGGCCGGTGATCGCCGGTGGCATTCTGCAACACGCATCCTGGCGCTGGCTCTTTCTTGTGAACCTTCCGGTCGGAGCGCTGGCGCTGCTCCTCGCCGCGCGCTTTCTGCCGAACGACCGGGCAGAGACCAGGCGGCGAGCGCTGGACTGGGGCGGTCTGGCCCTGCTGTCTCCCGGCCTGGTGCTTTTTCTCTATGGATCCGAGCAGATCGCCCACGGCAAAGGCCAGGCCGCGCTCGCGGCTGCCGCCGCTCTGATAGCGGCTTTCCTCTGGATGGCGAAGCGGAAAGGAGATCGTGCGCTGATCGACCTGCGGCTCTTCAAGGGCAAGGTCTTTTCCGTCGCCGTCACCACCCAGTTCCTGTCGAACGGCATCCTGTACGCCGGCCAGATGCTCGTCCCGATCTATCTCATCGAAGCCTGCGGTCGTGCTCCCGGCGAGATGGGTTGGTTGCTGGCGCCCCTTGGGCTCGGAATGATGGTCACCTATCCGTCGCTGGGCGCGCTGACGAAGCGGTTCGGCATCCGCCGGGTCTCCGCCGGCGGCGCATTGCTGGCTTTGGGCGGCACCCTGCCGCTTCTCTACCTGGCGAGCCGCGGCCTTGATCTCATCGTGCTGGCTCTCGCCCTCTTCTTTCGCGGCATGGGACAGGGAGCGATCGGCGTCCCTTCGATTTCGGCGGCCTACGCCTCGGTCGCCCGAGAGGACCTTCCCCTGGCGGCAACGTCCCTCAATATCGTTCAACGTCTCGGAGGGCCGACGCTCACCACGCTCTGTGCGACGATTCTGGGATGGCGGCTGGGAGCGCGGATCACGACCCATCGAGCCGGTCTGACACCGTACGGATGGGCGTTTCTTTTCCTTTGTGGCCTGCATGCGCTGACGTTCGTCGCTGCTCTGCGGCTGCCGCCTCGGATCGAGGAAGCAAAGCCTCAAACGCGAGGCTAGATGAATGTCTACAGACCCTGGTGCCCGCGGCCAGCGCGGATTTCTCACACCGTCACGGGCTGCGACGGTGCGAGAAATCCGGGCTAGAGCCGGATCGCTCTGCATGGAATCGCGCAGCGATCCCATGCAGAGCGTGAATCCGGCTCTAATTAAAGAGTTAGAGTGCGATTCACGATTTGGATGGAAGCGAAAGCGCTTCCATCCAAATCGATCGCACTCTAGAAACCGAAGCGCGTCATATAGGCGCGATACCGGGAGCGCTCTTCGTCTTCCCGGAGCCCGAATTCTTCCAGCGAGCACTTCTGCCGATCGCCGCCATTCGGCCATTCCGCCGCGAACGTGCCGATCTCCGTCGCGAACCCGTCGCTGAGCGTCAAGCCGAAGCGCGCATAGAGCGCCGAGACGGTGCGCAGCGGATTCTGCACCAGCTCGCGGAACAGGAGATGGGCGACATCGGGCGAATCGCCGAAGCGGTCGGCTGTCGCCACCAGGATCTCCGCGCCGCGCGCCCAGCGCTCGCTCACCTGCTTGCCGATCGCCATCCGGTCGACGCTGCGCGTGAACGGGCGGCGCAGCACTTCCGTCAGCTCGGCGACCGATGGCAGCACCTCGAGCGGGCTGCGATGCACGAAGATGAAGCGCGCATCGGGATAGACCTCGCGGATCTCATCCAGCGCGAAGACATGATCGGGGCACTTCAGCACCCAGCGCCCGGGCCCCTTGTGGTGCTGCAGGTATTTGAGGAAGCGGCGATGGAAGCGAAAGGCGTCGAGGTGCCCGACCTCGTCGAGCCAGAGCCGATAGGTGGGCACATGATGCGTCGTGTCGAAGCGCAGGCTGCGGAAGACGTGGGCGGTGATCTCCGTGCATTCCTGCGGCGAGCGCGCGCTCATGGGATGGACGCGCGGCACCTCCGGCGCAAGCCGGGCAAAGGCGTTGAGGCGGCGGTCGACCCTGTCGGCGCTGGGGCCCGGCGCCGAGGGCCAGGTCGCGTCCGTCGTGCAGGGATAGATCGTCTCCCAGCAGCGGACGACGAGGTTCGACGGGTCGCGCGCGAGGAGGTGGTGGAGAAAGGTGGTGCCGCTCCGCGGCAGGCCCGTGATGAAGATCGGCCGCGCGATCGTCTCGTCGAGGATTTCCGGAGTCTGCTGCTCGGCGCGATGCAGCAGCAGCAGGTTGGAGAGGAAGCGCAGCGCATCCCACCGCGCCGCGATCCGCCCGAAGGCGCTGAGATTCGCCTCCTCCTCATAGCTCCGCGCCAGCACCCCCAACGGCTCCTCGAACGAGCCGTCGCCGAAATCGCTGAAGCCGGTGCGACGCACCGCCCGCTCCACCAGCTCTGCTGCCGAGAAGCGCCGCGGCGCCGGTCCCCAGGTGTCGAAGAAGCGGTCGACGGAGCGCAGCAGCCGCGGCACGCCGCGGCGGATCAAGCGGTCCGCACTCGGCGTGCCGCGGGAGGGCAGGCCCCACATCCGGTCAGTCATGGGAGGGGCATAGCCAACCGGCATCCGGTATTTCCAGCCCTGCCCGCGGATTTCACTCGAGGCCGGCTGCCGGCGGGCGGCGGCCGGCGCGGCAGCACCGCCTCGGGAGCCGCCGACGGCCGCGGGTTATAGGTGTTTGTCCTGAGGTTACGCGGGCGGGACGGCGGCCTAGAGTGCGCCACGGGATACCACGGAAGCCAGGATGGATTGCGGTGACGGCAGGGCGCGTCTTCATCGTCGATGACGACGAGGCGGTGAGGGATTCCTTGAGTCTCCTCCTCGAGGCCTACGGCATCGGGGCAGAGAACTACGCCTCGACCGCCGCCTTCGCCAGCGCCTATAGCGGCGGCGGCGGCTGCCTCATTCTTGACCAGCACTTTCCCGGGACCACCGGCCTCGACTTCCTCGGCTCGGCGGCCGGCATCAACCTCGACCTGCCGGTGATCCTGTTGACCGGCCGCGCCGACCCCGCGCTCCGCGCCCGCGCCGCCGCGCTCGGCGTCAGCGCCTTTCTCGAGAAGCCCGTGGCCGACGAGGTGCTGCTCGCCGCCATCCACGACGCCATGAACGGCGCCCGATACCAGCCAAAGCAGTGCTGAGCGCCGCGCGAAGGCGATCGATTTGAAGGGCTTCCCGCCAGATCTTCGATCGCACGCCGAGTTTATCTAGTTTCCGAGCAGCGTCGGATCCCGGAGGCTGGCGTCCTGGCCGCGCACCGGATGGGCGACGGCCTCCTCCAGCGAGCGCGCCGCCCGCCATTCCGACGCCGGGCGCACATGGCCCTCGCTGCCAATCTGGTCGAGCCCCCAATAGATCTCGAGACGGTGCCCGTCGGGATCGCGGAACTCGATCGCGACCTGGCAGCCGGCGCGGCGGCGCCCCTCGAAATCGATGGCGACATCGTGCCGGCGCAGATAGGCCCGCGCCCGCAGCACTTCATCGAGGCTCGAGACCTCGAAGGCCATGTGGTGCAGATCGCGGCTGCTGACGGTGCCGTCGCGGGCCCCGACCAGGGCGACGCCGTGATGATCGGGGTTGCAGCGCAGGAACACCATGCCCCCCGGCATCATCGTCTCGGGATAGACGTCGGAAATCTCGAAGCCCAGGACTTCGGTATAGAACCGCGCCGAGCGCTCGAGATCGCTCACATTGAGCACGACATGGCCGATCTTGTTGATGCGGAACGGCAGCCCCTGGGGCCGGCCAAAGTCTTTGAGGTTTTCTGCCATCGGGACCCTCCCCTCAACGCGTTGTGACCTCCGACGAGGCTAGCCCGGATTTCTCACACCGACGCGCGCTGCGTTGCACAGTGTTGGCGCGATGTTAGGAGCAAGGGCGCCGGCGATGTGAGCATCGTCAAGCCCGCAGCGACGCGGCAGCGCGCCAACACTGTGCAACCCGGAGGGACGGCGCTCTTTGGCGCCAGGAGGGCGTCGCCGGGACGCTTACGATGGCTCGCATCGCCGCGCGTCCCGGCTCCTACCCTGGCGCCAAAGATCGCCGTCGCAGCGCGCGTCCATGTGAGAAATCCGGGCTAGTGCCGGCGCATGACCGACCTCTCGCATATCCGCAACTTCGCGATCATCGCTCATATCGATCACGGCAAGTCGACGCTTGCCGACCGCCTGATCCAGCTCTGCGGCGGGCTCGAGGAGCGCGAGATGCGCGAGCAGGTGCTCGACAGCATGGAGCTCGAGCGCGAGCGCGGCATTACCATCAAGGCGCAGAGCGTGACGCTCTTCTATCAGGCGCACGACGGCGAGCGCTATCAGCTCAATTTGATCGAT
>DASQSR010000068.1:0-3630 GCA_035642295.1 Allostellaceae bacterium
AGATAGACATTGGCGATGCTGACATCCTCGACCGGATGGCCGGGGATGCCGGCGACGATGGCCGGCATCGTGTTCGCCGGCGCGTCGCAGACGACGTCGCTGATGATGATCCGCCGCATCGTTCCTGCGGTGAGCCCGGGCGGTCCTCTGAGGCGCGCGCCGACCCGGAGGAAGAACGGGGCGTTGCGGATATCGCGCATGGTGATGCCGGTGAAGGTCACGTCCTCCACGGCGCCGCCGTCGACCGTCTCCAGCGCGAAGCCGCGACAGCTCTCGAAGGTGCAGTTGCCGATGGCGATGTTCCTGAACCCGCCATTCGATTCGGTGCCGAGCTTGATGCGCCCCGTCGGCGGCTCGCGCTCTGCGGCGGGGATCGGCTGAAACGTCCCGTCGAGCATCGTGCCGAGCCGGTAGCCGGTGACGTGACAGCCGCTGATGGTGACGTTCTCCGTTGCCCGCGCTGCGCCGAGGGCGAAGGAGCTCTTGAGGCAGATGCCGTCGTCGGTGGGCGAGTTGACGCTGCAATTGGTGAGCTGCACGTTGCGGCAGCAATCGATATCGACGCCGTCGCGATTGGTGTCGATGCGGAGGCCGTCAAGGACGAGATTGTCGACGCCGGTGGCAAGAATGCCGAAATGGCCGCCGGCGAGAATCGAGAAGTCGCGCAGGCTCACGTTGCGGCAGCGCTTCAACGCGATCGCCTTGTCGCCAGCGCCGGGCGCGTCGGCCGGCGGCAATCCCCCTTCCGGCCATTCACCCCGGCTGAGGCCACGGCCCCAGATCCGGCCGGGACCGAGAATTGCCACATCGTGCAGGTCCTCGCCCCAGATGAGGCTGTTGTGCCAGTGGTTATGCCCGAAATCCTGATAGGCCTCCCAGGGCGCGTTCGACTCGGCGGCGTCATAGCCCGGGGGCGGCGCCGCGAGGATGGTCGCGCCCGGCGCGAGCAGGAGGGCGACGGCGCTTTTGAGCCGGATGGAATGACAGGCATAGGTCCCGGCGGGAAGGATCACCATGCCGCCGCCGGCGGCGGCAGCCGCGGCGATGGCCCGGTTGAGCGCAGGCGAATCGATCGTCTTGCCATCGCCCACGGCGCCAAAGCGCCGGACGTCGAATCCGGACTCGGCGCACGCCGCGGCCGGCGCCAGGAACCGTGCCGCGAGGCTCGCCGCGAGCCCGAGCGTCGTGTGCCGCAAGAACTCCCGCCGTCCCGCGCTCATCGCCCTCATTCTCTGCCGAGTCGAATAGGCCAAACTCCAGCAACCGGCAATGGCGGCCCACCGCCTCTCCGCGCTGCGCCGGCGCGAAGAGCGGCGATTTCCAGCCATTTCCGAACCCGTCGCTTTACCGCGTCGCCGCCATCGCCTATGGATTGGCTTCTCCCGATGCCGCGAGGAAGGCCATGAGCTTCACCGTCGTCGACAACGCCCCGGCGCGCCTCAACCGCAGCGAGCTCGCCGTGCCCGGCAGCCAGCCGCAATTCTTCGAGAAGGCGGCAAAGGGCGCTGCCGACATCATCTTTCTCGACCTCGAGGACGCGGTCGCGCCCGACGAGAAGGAGAAGGCGCGGAAGAACGTGATCGAGGCGCTGAACGATGTCGACTGGCGCGGCAAGACGCTGTCGCTGCGCATCAATGGGCTGGACACGCACTACATGTACCGCGACGTCGTCGATGTCGTGGAGCAGGCCGGCGACAAGCTCCATCTCATCATGATCCCCAAGGTCGGCACCGCCGCCGATATCTACGCTCTCGACATGCTGCTGACGCAGATCGAGATGGCGAAGGGATGGAAGAAGCGGATCGGCCTCGAGCTCATCATCGAGACCGCGCTCGGCATGCAGAACATTCACGCCATCGCCGGCGCCTCGAAGCGCCTGGAGTCGCTGCATTTCGGCGTTGCCGACTATGCCGCCTCGACGCGCGCGCGCACCACCAACATCGGCGGCGCCAATCCGGATTACGCCATCCTCACCGACAAGGACGAGGCGGGTCGGCGCGAGACGCATTGGGGCGACATGTGGCACTATGCGCTCGCCCGCATGGTGGTGGCGGCGCGCGCCAACGGACTGCGCCCGATCGACGGGCCATTCGGCGATTTCTCCGACGCCGACGCCTACCGCGCGGCAGCGCATCGCGCCGCGGCGCTGGGCTGCGAAGGCAAATGGGCGATCCATCCCTCGCAGGTGGCGCTCGCCAACGAATGCTTCACTCCTTCGGCGAAAGAGGTCGAACGCGCGCGCCGCATCCTTGCGGCGATGGAGCAGGCAAAGCGCGAAGGCCGCGGCGCCGTGGCGCTCGACGGCCGCCTCATCGACATCGCGTCGATCCGCCAGGCCGAAGTGCTGGTGAAGAAGGCCGAGGCGATCGGCGGGTAAGGGGAGAACAGCACCGCGCCCAATGCGTTATTTTCTCGATTTCGAGAAGCCGCTCGCCGAGCTCGAAGGCAAGATCGAGGAGCTTCGCCACCTCTCCAACCGCGACGACATCAACATCGCCGAGGAGGTGGCGCGGCTCGAGGCGAAGGTCGGACGGCTGCTGCGGCAGACCTATGCGAAGCTGACGCCGTGGCAGAAGGTGCAGCTCGCGCGCCATCCCGACCGGCCGCACGGCTCCGACTACATCAAGGAGCTGATCACGGAGTTCACCCCGCTCGCCGGCGATCGCGGCTTCGGCGAAGATCGCGCGATCCTCGGCGGCGTCGGCCGCTTTCGCGGCCGGAGTGTCGTCGTGCTGGCGCATGAGAAGGGCGTCGACACCGAAACGCGCCTCAAGCACAATTTCGGCATGGCGAAGCCTGAAGGCTATCGCAAGGCGCGGCGCCTCATGGCGCTCGCCGACCGCTTCGAGCTGCCGCTCCTCACCTTCATCGACACGCCCGGCGCCTATCCCGGCATCGATGCCGAGGCGCGCGGCCAGGCCGAAGCGATCGCGCGCGCCATCGAAGCCTGCCTCGAGCTCTCCGTACCTATGATCGCCACCGTCATCGGCGAGGGCGGCTCGGGCGGGGCGCTGGCGCTCGCCGCCGGCAACAAGGTGCTGATGCTGGAGCACTCGATCTACTCCGTCATCTCGCCCGAAGCCTGCGCCTCGATCATCTGGCGCACCGCGGAGAATGCACAGGACGCCGCCGAAGCGCTGAAGCTCACGGCGCAGGACCTGCTGAAGCTCGGCGTCATCGACGCGATCATCGCCGAGCCGCTGGGCGGCGCGCATCGCGAGCGGGGGCCGGCGATCGCCGCCGTGGGCGACGCCATCGAGCAGGCGCTTCGCCCGCTCGCAGCGCAGGATGGGCCGGGCCTTCGCCAGCAGCGCCGCGACAAATTCCTCGCCATGGGCAGTCGCGGGCTGTAGTCGCCCCCCGCCCCCTTGTTCCCCGGCGCGCGCCGCCCGATCTTAGAGCCAGTCCCTTTCGCTTCGGCGAGGCTCTCATGACACCGCAGGAACGCGACCTTATTACCGCCCTTCTCGGCCGGCTCAAGCAACAGGGCGGCCAGCCCAAGGACGCCGAGGCCGAGGCGCTCATCCGTCAGGGCGTGGCCGATCAGCCCGACGCATCCTACCTGCTGGTGCAAACCGTGCTGATCCAGGACATGGCCCTGCACGATGCCGAGCGCCGCATCGCCGACCT
>DASQSR010000069.1:0-3983 GCA_035642295.1 Allostellaceae bacterium
GCTGGCGACCAGCGCCGCCAGCGCCGCGGCGACCGCGCCGGGACCCGGCAGCAGCGGCGTCGCCGCCAGCGCCGACGCCGCCGACCAGAGCGCGAGAAAGCCCAGAGCCGAAAGCCAGCGCAGCCACGGATCGCCGAGCCGCAGCCCCTCCGCGGCCATGGCTCAGGAGCCGCCGGCGAAGAACGTGCCGGGAGGCACTTTTCCATCGGCCGGCGCCTCGTCAATGCCGCCAAAGGCGATGAGCAGGTTCATGAGCTGCTGCGCCGCTGCGGCGGGATCGCCCGCTTCGTCCTCGCCGAGCGTGCCGCGGCGATAGTCCTCTCTGAGGCGCTCGAGCACGGCGGCACTGTCCGCTCCGGTAAGTGGCGCGATCTTCTGCCATTCCTCCGGCGATTGGGCGAGCCGGTCGCGCGCCGCGCGCGCCGCCGCGAGGAACCCCTCGACCGCCGCCGGATGCGCCTTCGCCCAAGCGTCGCTGAACACCCAGCCGAGCAGCGGCAGGCGCGCCGGCAGCCCCAAGGCCGGCAGCATGTCCTCGACGCGCAGCAGCTCGACATAGCCCTGCTGCGGCAAGCGCGCGTTGTACTGCCAGAAATTGATCGCCGCGGGAACGCCGCCTTTCTCCAGCGTCGCCAGCAGCAAGGGCGGCGCCGCGAATACCGGCTCGGCATCGTGCGCGAGATCCAATCCTGCGGTCTTCTTGGCATAGGCGCGGAGCAGCAGCCAGCTCTTGTCGACCGGCCCGCCGGCAACACCGATTTTGCGCCCCTTGAGGTCGGCGACCGTCTTGATGCCGGCATCGGTGCGGACGATCAGCCCACCCGTGGCGTGCGAATGCGACGCGAAGGTGAAATCGCCGCCGAGTGCGCGGCTGCGCGCAACCCAGAGCCAGTCCGTCAGGATGATGTCGACCGTGCCGCCCTGAAGCGCCACCGCCGCGCCGTCCTTGCCGGCGAGCTCGACCGGCGCGACGACGACGCCATGGGCGCGGTCGAGCCCGTAGCGGCGCATGACGTCGAGTTCCCAGTTGACGGTGCCGAATTTGAGGACGCCGACGCGCACGACGGGCAGTTCCGCCGCGTCGGCCGGCATGGCCATGAACACCGCCAGCAGCAGCGCGAGCGCCCAGAGGCCCGACCACGGAAGCGGCCTTCGCGCCGCTCCTCCTCCCCTATCCATAGCCTCATCGTCCTGCCTCCGGCCGCGCCCGTCAACCGGCGGGAATCCCGGCAGGTCGTCGATCCCCACCAAAGGAGGCGTCGATCCGGCGGCCCTGACCACGATCGCTTGCCACGATTGACAACAGTTTGGCGAACCCATAGCGTTGACGACAGGATCGGTGGGCACCTTCAAAGACCGACCCGTTGAGGAGGGACGAGCAATGAAGAAGTGGACGACGCCGCGCATCGTCGAGATCGCCGTAGGCATGGAGATCAACGCCTACGCCTGCGCCGAGCTGAAATAAGCATTCCGGCGGACCGGCCCTGTGCCGAGCTCGGCTCGGCCGGGCACGGCTTTGGGAACGCGCTGGGGCCTCGCCCAGCTGGCGAGCGGGTGATGGTGAGGCCCGAGCGTGCGTAACGGGTCGCCATGAGCAGCAAGGTTCTGACGGCCGACGAGCTTGAAGGGGCGCTGCGCGCGATCGGCGCCGAGCGGTACCACAATCTTCATCCCTTCCATCGCTTGCTGCACGGCGGCAAGCTCGACCGGGGCCAAGTCCAGGCCTGGGCGCTCAATCGCTATTACTATCAGCGGCAAATCCCGATCAAGGATGCGAGCCTCATCGCGCGGCTGCCGACGTCCGACTTGCGGCGCGCCTGGCGATCGCGCCTCGTCGATCATGACGGCGACGGCAGCGCGCCCGGGGGCATCGAGCGCTGGCTGAAGCTTGCCGAGGGTGTCGGGCTCGATCGCTCCTATGTCGAAGCGACTGAGGGCATCCTGCCGACGACACGCTTTGCCGTCGACGCCTACGTCAATTTCGTTCGCGAGCGCTCCATCCTGGAAGCCATCACCTCCTCGCTGACCGAACTGTTCTCGCCGACCATCATCGCCGAGCGCGTCGAAGGCATGCTGCGCAGCTATCCCTTCATCACGCTCGACACCCTCGCCTATTTCAAGCCGCGCCTGTCGCAAGCGCCGCGCGATGCCGATTTCGCGCTCGCCTATGTCAAGGCCGAGGCGCGCACCGCGGCCGAGCAGCAGGCGGTGCTCGCCGCGCTGCGCTTCAAATGCGACGTGCTCTGGGCGCAGCTCGACGGCCTCTATTTCGCCTATGTCGAGCCGCGCCTCGTTCCGCCCGGCGCCTTCGCCCCGGAGCGCGCGGGAGAGGGCCGATGAGCGCGCCGCCGGAGCGCCTCGTCGTCGACGGCGCCAGCCGCCTGGGCTTTGCGCCGCACGTCACCTTCCGCCACGACGCGACGCGCGGCCGCTGGGTCGTGCTCGCGCCCGAGCGCCTGCTGCTGCCGGACGATCTGGCGGTCGAGATCCTGCAGCTGATCGATGGGAAGCGCAGCGTCGATGCCATCGTCGACGACCTCGCCCGGCGCTTCGAGGCGCCGCGCGACGTGATCGCCGACGATGTCGCCCGCATGCTGCAGGAGCTCGTCGACAAGGCCGTGCTCGCGCCATGAGCGGGGCGGTGGGACCGCCGCTGGCGCTGCTCGCCGAGCTCACGCATCGCTGCCCGCTGCGCTGCCCCTACTGCTCGAATCCGCTCGAGCTCGAGCGCGCCGGCGCCGAGCTCGATGAGGCGACCTGGCGCCGCGTGCTGAGCGAAGCGGCGGCGCTCGGGGTTCTGCAGGTGCACTTCTCCGGCGGCGAGCCGCTGGTGCGGCGCGACCTCGCCGCGCTGGTGCGCCACGCCACCGCCGCCGGGCTGTACAGCAACCTCATCACCTCGGGCGTGCTGCTCGATCGCGCGCGGTTGCGCGAGCTCGTCGAGGCCGGGCTCGAGCATGTGCAGCTGAGCTTCCAGGACGCGCTGCCGCCGAGCGCCGACCGCTTCGCCGGGCTCGCCGACGCGCATGAGCGCAAGCTCGCCGCCGCCGCGCTGGTGCGCGACGCCGGACTGCCGCTCACCGTCAACGCCGTCATGCACCGCCAGAATCTCGAGCGCCTGCCGCAGATGATCGACCTCGCCCTCGCTCTCGGTGCCCGGCGTCTCGAGGTCGCGCACGTCCAGTATTACGGCTGGGCACTCGCCAACCGCACGGCGCTGCTGCCGACGGCCGAGCAGCTCGAGCAGGCCACGGAGACGGTCGAGCGCGCGCGCCGGCGCTGGCACGGGGTTCTCACCATCGACTACGTGGTGCCGGACTATTACGCGCGGCGGCCCAAGGCCTGCATGGGCGGCTGGGGCCGGCAGTTCCTCAACCTCTCGCCGGCCGGCAAGGTGCTGCCGTGCCACGCGGCGGAGAGCCTGCCGGGCTTCGATTTTCCTTCGGTGAAGAGCGCAAGCCTTGCCGAGATCTGGTATCGCTCCGAGGCCTTCAACCGCTTCCGCGGCACGGATTGGATGCCCGAGCCCTGCCGCTCCTGCGAGCGGCGCGAGATCGATTGGGGCGGCTGCCGCTGTCAGGCGTTTCAGCTGACCGGCGACGCCGCGCGCACCGACCCGGCCTGTGCGCTCGCGCCCGACCGCGCGCTGCTCGAAGCGGCCCGGGAAGCCGCGGCCGCGGCGCCGGCCGGCGAATTCCGCTATCGCCAGTTCGGCACGGCGCCCGGCGCAGGCACCGCATAGATCGATTTAATTTAAATTATTCGCTGTAAATTACTCCATAATACACCTTAGGCGGTTTTACGCCCAATTTTATCAAAGAATTTCCGCACTCCCGACGGATCCCAGTTTTTATTCACCACCGGAGCCACATCATCTTCCTGTTGGCATCTGCTTTAACAGGAGGGTTTCATGTGGCAGTACGAACCGGAACGGGCGGCTGACGTCGTCCAGGATTTCATCGATTATGCCCTCAACTGGCTGG
>DASQSR010000070.1:0-3478 GCA_035642295.1 Allostellaceae bacterium
CTCAACGATATTCATACGCTGCAATCGCGCTTCCAGCAGTTCGCCCAGGACGGCAGCGTCTCATCGGGAACGATCTATCTGCAGCGGCCCGGCAAGATGCGCATCGTCTATGACCCGCCGACGCCGGTGCTGATCGTTTCCGACGGCAGCAACGTCTTCTATTGGGACAGCCAGCTGCAGCAGCTCCAGAATATCGGCGTCGAGGACACGCCGGCCTGGTTCCTGCTGCGCCCGGAGATCAAGCTCACCGGCGACGTCACCGTCACCCGCTTCGTGCACGAGCCCGGCGTGCTGCGCATTGCCATGACCGAGACCGACCAACCGACGCAAGGCAGCCTCACCGTGGTGATGAGCGAGCGGCCGCTCGAATTGCGGCAGTGGACGGTGGTCGATCCGCAGCAGAAGCAGGTGACGGTGATGCTGGAGGACCCGCATTACGGCGTCACGCTCGACCCTCAGCTCTTTGTCTGGATCCGCCAGAGGCCGGGCCCGGTGCAATGACGATGCGCCGAGGGCGTACGGAATTCGCGCAGCCCGCGAGCGTTTGCCTAGGTCCTTTGCGCGGTCGCGGCAGGAGGCCGGCCATGTATCGTTCGCTGTCGCTCTCGCTGCTGCTCGTTGCCCTCGGCGCGGCTCCGGCCGTTGCCGCGGGCGGGTCCGGGGGGCATGTCTCTCTCGGCTTCCATAGCGGCCATGTCTCCGGCTTCCACGGCAGCCACTTCTTCGCCTTCAACAGCGGACAGTTCGGTCAGCCTTTCCGCTCCCGGCAATCGCGCTTTTTCGCACCCTTCGCCTGGGGCTGGGGGGATTGGGCGGACTGGGATGGCGGCCCGGCCGGCGGCGCGCCGGGGTCCGTCGTCGTGCTCGCCATGGCACCGCCCGCGCCGCCGGCGCCGGCGCGATCGCGGATGGAAGCGCGGCCCTCGGTCGAGAACACGGAGGCGGGCGTCACCATCGTCCGCGGACCGGGCTCGCATCACTCGGCGCAATAGCCGCCCCCCTTCACCTCGCGTCGCCGAAGGGCGCCGCCAGCAGCCGCGGCAGGCTTTCTTCCTCGCGCGCCTCGACGCCGATCGACATGTCGGGAGTGCGCGCATGATGCGAGCGCGTGCCGAAAAGCGGGTCCCAGAGGCTTAGCACCGTCGCGTAGTTGGAGTCGGTATCGATGCGCAGCCGGTGGTGATGCACCCAGTGGATGGACGGCGTCACCATGAGACGCGACAGCGCGCGCTCAAGCGTCGGCGGCAGGCGCAGATTGGAATGATGGAAGATCGTCGCCATCAGCACCAGGGTTTCGAACGCGAGCACCGAAGCGAGCGGCACCGCCAAAAGCAGGATCACCGCGCCCCGCGCCAATGCGGAAAGCACCACCTCGCCGGCATGGAAACGCACCGCGGAGCTGGTGTCGAGGAAGCGGTCGAGATGATGGACGGCATGGAAGCGCCACAGAAACGGCACGACGTGGCAGGCGCGATGCCACCAGTAGATCAGGAAATCGAGCAGCAGCAGATCGAGCAGCAGCCCGCCGGGACCGCTCCACCATGCCGGGCGCCAGGCCGGCGCGCTCGCCGCGGCGAGCGCGGAAAGCGGCACGACCACCAGTGGCGACAGCACGGTATTGCCGCCCCAGAGCGCGGCGTTGCGGACGAGGCGGCGCCAACCGGGCTCGGCGAGCCGCGCCGACACCGCGGGCCGCCAGCGCTCGAGCGCGAACAGCAGCACGAACCAGCCGCCGACCGCGGCGCCCTTCCAGGCAAGAAGCTGATCGACCTCGGCTTGCATCACCAGCAATATCGGGTCAAGGTGCCGCCATGCCAAGAACGAGCGCCGCCGCCGTGCCGGTGGTGGGACTTCCCTGCTGCACCCGCCTTCAAGGCGAGCATCAGACGCACTGGGTTGGCGAAAAGTACATCGCGGCGGTGAGCGACGCAGCGGCGGCCCTGCCGCTGCTGGTGCCGGCGCTCGGCGAGCGCCTTACCGCCGATGAAGTCCTGCCGCGCATCGACGGCCTGCTGCTCACCGGCAGCCGCTCCAACGTCGAGCCCCATCATTATGGCGGCGGGTCCAGTGCCGAGGGCACGCTTCACGATCCGCAGCGCGACGCGCTCACCTTACCGCTGATCCGTGCCGCGGTAGCGGCCGATATGCCGGTGCTCGCCATCTGTCGCGGCATTCAGGAGTTGAACGTGGCGCTGGGCGGCAGCTTGCATCAACGCGTCCATGAAGTCGCGGGGCGGCTCGACCATCGTGCCCCGGAGGGAGATGCGGCGGTGCGCTACGCGCATATCGCGCATGCCGTGCGCCTTGCGCCGGAGGGCATGCTGCTCCGCCTCGCCGGCAGGCAGGAGCTGATCGTCAATTCGCTGCACGCGCAGGGGATCGACCGGCTCGCGCCCGATCTTGCGATCGAGGCGACGGCGCCGGACGGCCAGATCGAGGCGGTGCGCCACAACGACGCGGCCTTCGTCGTCGGCGTCCAATGGCACCCGGAATACCGCGTGCTCGAGAACCCCCTCGGCCGCGCGCTCTTTGCCGCTTTCGGCGAAGCCTGCCGCGTGTTTGCGCGCCGGCGCGGCCGTTGATGTCGATCAGTCGGTGCGAGCGACACGGTCGAGGAGATTCAGCAGCCGGCGCTGATCCTCGGCGCTGAGATCGCGGCTGATGTGGCGCTCATGGGCACGCACCATGGCTTCAAGCCGCTTCAGCAGGCTCGCGCCGTCTGCCGAAAGCTGCAGCGCGTGCGAGCGCCGGTCGTTGGGCGCAGCCATCCGCAGCACGAGACCGCGGCGCTCGAGCCGGTCGATGACGGCGACGACGGTCGAGCGATCGATGCCGAGCGCGTTACCGAGCTGCGTCTGGCTCAACCCGGGATTGCCGGCGATGACCGAGAGCACGCCGAACTGGCCCGGGGTGATATCCGCTTCGCCCATAGCCTGGGCAAAGTGCTGGAACACGGCGACCTGGGCGCGGCGGAGGTGATAGCCGATGAGGCCCTTCAACATGCCGAGCTCGATGCCGTTGTTGCCCGGTCTTTCAGGATTTCTGCTATCCATGGTCTCTCTTGCCGCCGCCTGCGGGCGGCTGAGGATGCAGTAAACCGACTGACCAGCACAAGTCGCTTTGCCGCGCATGGACGACATGGCCGATCCGGATTTGCCCGGGATGGACGAGACCTTCCGGGTGAGGGCCAAGGACGGCGCGGTTTTGCCGGTCTATTGTTGGCGCGGGCCGTCGGGCGCCCCGGCGCTGTTGGTGGCGCATGCCACTGCCCTCGCGGCTGGCTCTTATGTCCCTTGGCTCGCGCGACTTGCGCGCGATCTCGCCGTGTTCGCGTTCGATGCGCGCGGGCACGGGCGCTATTCTGCGTCTGACGGGCTTTTGCAGCACGGGCGGCCTAGTGTATCTTCTATCAGTCATGGTGGCTGGGTTGGACGGAGGTTTTCTGAGCGACGTCATGGCATGTGCCGCATCTGCGGCC
>DASQSR010000071.1:0-2334 GCA_035642295.1 Allostellaceae bacterium
ACCGTGCACCAGCCAGTGCCGCCAGCAGCTATAGCCGCTGGCGCCGATCCAGAGAGCGAGGCTCGGCAGCGGCAGCAGCGCCCAGGCGCGCGAGCGGTCGGGCAGGCTCAGCTCGAAGGCGGCGATCACCGCGAGGATGCCGGTCGCCAGCGTTCCCGCGAGCTCGAGGGCGAGCTTGGGATCGGCGGCGCGCCGCGCGAAGAGCGGAAGGTCGGCGAAGATCAGGATCGCCGCCGCAAGCACGGCCGCGACGGCGGCGAGCCACAGCGCGGCGCGCAGCAGCGGCGGGTTGAGGCGCCGCACCGGCTCGGCCGATGCGGCGAGCCGCCCGATCAGCCGTTCCGTGTCGCTGCTCATTTCTCGCCTCCTTGCAAACGCTGCCGCAGCGCCTTCAGCGCGCGGTGGACGTTCACCTTCAGCGCCGCCACCGACCGGCCGCTGACGCTTGCCGCCTCGGCAAGGCTGAGCTCGCGCAGCTTCAGCAGCTCGATCGCTTCGCGCTGCGGCGGCGACAGTGATTGGATCGCCTCGCTCAGCCCTTCGCTCGCCGCCGACACCTCCAGAGACCGGTTCGCTCGAGGATCGGCAAAGGTTTCATAGGCGGTCTCGTCATGGACCTCATGGGCGGCGCTGCGGCCGCGCCGGCGCAGTGCGTCGATCGAGCGCCGCCGGGCGATGGCGGCGAGCCAAGGCCGGATCGGCCGCGCCGGGTCATAGGTGTGGCGCACGCGGTGAATGCTGAGGAGGACCTCCTGCACCACCTCCTCGGCGCGATCCGGCGCGCGGTGCTGCGGCGTCACCAGCGCCTTGAGGAACGGCACGATGTCGCGCAGCAGCCGCTCATAGGCAGCGCGGTCGCCGTCCTGCGCCGCGGCCATGAGCCGCGACCAGAGCCGCTCCGTCCCCGCCGCGTCGCCCACCGCTCTCAACCTCGTGATCGCAAATCCGCGCCGGGCAGTGTAACCAGCAAGCTGCCATGGCGAACAGTGGCATGCGGAAGGCCGGTGCGCCGGCTCCGATCCGCGTGGACACAACCCTACGGGAGACTGCCAATGAACACCCCGAGCAAGACCGGCCTTCTCGTCGCTTCCGCCGTCGCCGCCACGCTCGCCCTGCCGATTCTTGCCAAGGCGGCTCCGGCCCCGGCGCCGGAGTTCCAGGCCGAGAAATGCTACGGCATCAACGCCGCCGGCATGAACGACTGCGCCGCCTCGAACAGCCATTCCTGCGCCGGCGAGGCGAAGCGCGCCTCGGACCCCAAGTCCTGGATCTATGTGCCGGTCGGCACTTGCAGCAAGATCCAGGGCGGCAGCACGTCACCCAAGGCCTAACGGCTAGCCGCGGCGGGGCGGAGCCATGATCGGGACCCAGGAGAGGGAGCGCGCGGCCGCCGCCATCGGCGTCGGATTGCGCGCGCCGCATCTCGCCGAGATCATGAGCGACCGCCCCGCCATCGGCTGGCTCGAGGTGCATGCCGAGAACTACATGGGCGGCGGCGCCGCGCCGGCGCAGCTCGACCGCATTCGCCGCGACTATCCCCTGAGCCTCCACGGCGTCGGCCTCTCGCTCGGCAGCGCCGAGGGCATCGACGCGGCGCATCTCGCCCGCCTGCAGCATCTCGTCGCGCGCTGCGAGCCCGCGCTGGTCTCCGAGCATCTCTCCTGGAGCATCGCCGGCGGGACCTATCTCAACGACCTGCTGCCGCTGCCCTATACCGAGGAATCGCTGGCGATCGTGGCGCGCCACGTCGCGGAGGCCCAGGACGCACTGGGCCGGCCGCTGCTGGTGGAGAATCCCTCGACATATCTCCGCTTCCGCCATTCGACCATCGCCGAGCCCGATTTCCTCGCCGAGCTCGTGCGCCGCACCGGCTGCCGCCTGCTCTGCGACGTCAACAACATCTTCGTCAGCGCCTCTAATCTCGGCTTCGATGCGACAGGCTATCTCGACGCCCTGCCGCCCGATGCCGTCGGCGAAATCCATCTCGCCGGTCATGCCCGAGTGGCGCGCGAAGCGGAAGAGCTCCTGATCGACGATCATGGCTCGCCGGTGCCGGCGCCGGTCTGGGCGCTCTACGAGCGCGCGCTGCGGCGCTTCGGCCTGGTGCCGACGCTCATCGAATGGGACCGGAATCTGCCGGCGCTGCCGGCGCTGCTGGCGGAAGCGCGCAAGGCCGAGCACGCCGCTCTTGCCATGGTTTGCGACGATGTTGCCGCTTCGTGACGTGCAGGCGGCGTTCCGCCGCGCGCTCCTTGGCCCGGACGAGGCCGCGCTCCTGGCGCTCGTCGACGGCGGCGCGGCGCGCCTCGCCGTTCATCGCAACAATCTCTTCAT
>DASQSR010000072.1:0-3715 GCA_035642295.1 Allostellaceae bacterium
GTCGGAAACGTAATCCAGCCGCGCGATCAGGTTGTTGTTGTTCACGTAGAGCACCTGCTCGCGGCAGTGAGTCGCAATCGCCCGTGGAAAGGTGACTTTCAATCGGCGACGCTCTTCGCCGGCATCGCGACGCGGCGGGAGTTCCTCCACCGCAAAACCCTGCTCTGCGAAGAGAAACGGGGAGGTGAGATAGTTCCACATGGCAAAGCCGGAGAAATAAGCGAGGTGGAGGTCGTCCCATTTGGTTTCCACCGTGTGACCTTCGAAGGCCGACCTCGGATCGTGCCTTTCTTTGAGGACCTCGCCATCCAGCGTTTCGATGATCGTACGGGCAGGGGTGCATCGGCTGCGCTTGTTCTCGCCCGTGAACGGCCGGTAGCTGATCCACTGCTCCTGCGCGTGCGCGCTCACATGCACGTTCTTCAGCGCGTCGGGCCAGCCCTTCCTCGACCAGGTCGGGCCGGTGATCGACATGTCGCACTCCAAAAGCGTTATTTTGTTCCAACGCTCCAGCCCCCCGTGGTGGGCGATCACGCGATCGAGCAGGTCATTCATCCTGAGTCTCCTTATTGATCCTGGTCTCCAATACCCGACGGCAGATCCGCCCTGGGAGATGCGCCCCCAGCCATCGCCTCGGCGCGACAGGCGACGGCTTCAACTCGCTGCATTGATCAGGACGCGTTCGAGGCTGGCGTCGAGTTCGCGCGCGACGGCGGTAACGCGCTCGTCGCCGAACTGGCCGAAGAGCGATGACGGGCGGTCGTATTCGAAGGCGGCGTGGCCGCTGTCGTCCTCGTAAAGCAGGACGCGCAGCGGCGCGTAAAGCGCCGCCGGCAGCCGGTGGCGCGTCATCCGCGACGCCGTCAAGGGATTGCCGATCTCGTACTGCACGGCCTTGCGCCGCTGGCCCGCGACCTGCAGCAGGCCGCCGTGATCGCGGCTGAGAAAGCGGGCGAGCACCGGCCCCGCTTCGAGCGCCTTGAGCCCTCGCTCGCTCTCGCCCTCGCGGAGCAGCACGCTGATCTCGGGATCGATCTCGGGAACCAGGCGCTCGAGCGCGGCCTTCGCCTCGGTAAAGGATTTGGTTGACGCGATCCTGATGTGCTCGACTTCGATGGTGGAGCGGCTTTTCGTGGAGTCACTCATGACAACCTCCGGCATTTGGTTTCATGGCGCTGTCCCGCGCTTGCCGGCATCCCGGATCGCGGTCCAGATCTTGAGCGGTGTCAGGGGCATGTCGAGATGATCGATGCCGAAGGGCGCGAGCGCGTCGAGCACGGCATGCACGATGGTCGGCGGCGCGCCGATCGAGCCGCTTTCGCCGATCCCTTTGACGCCGAGCGCGTTCACCGGCGAGGGCGTCTCCTGAAACTGCGAGCGGATGTTCGGCACGCGGTCGGCGCGCGGCACCGCATAGTCGAGCAGCGAGCCGGTCAGGAGCTGGCCCGTGTCGCGGTCATAGCAGACCTCCTCGTAGAGCGCCTGGCCGATGCCCTGCACCACGCCGCCATGGATCTGCCCCGCGGCGAGGAGCGGATTGACGATGACGCCGGAATCATCGACCGCCACGTAGTCGAGGATGTCGACCGTCCCCGTCTCCGGATCGACCTCGACATAGGCCATGTGGACGCCCGAGGGTGCGCCCATGCCGATGGGATCGTAGAACAGCGTCTCGTCGAGACCGGGCTCGACGCCCGGGGGCAGGGCGTGCCCGACATAGGCCATCCGCGCCACGCGGGCGAAGCTCAGCGCCGCGAGATCGGTGCCGGCCACCTGGAAGCGCCCCTCCTCATAGACGACATCGTTGTCGTCCACCTCCATCATCGCCGCGGCGATCTTCTTCGCCTTGGCGACGATGCGCCCGGCGCAGGCCTTGACGCTCGAGCCGCCGACGGGAATGGAGCGCGAGTTGAAGGTGCCGTGGCCCGCCTGGACCTGCCGCGTGTCCCCCTGCACGACCTCGACGTCCTCCACCGCGACCTGCAGCTCATCGGCGGCGATCTGCGCCAGCACCGTCGCATGCCCGTGGCCCTGGCTCATCGCTCCGGAGAACAGCGTGATCTTGCCGCTTGAATCGACAGTGATGCGCGTGCTTTCCCAGCCGCCGCGGTCGAAGCCGATGAAGGCGAGGCGCCGCGACGGGGCCATGCCGCACATCTCCGTGTAGGCGGCGACGCCGATGCCGCGGTAGCGTCCGGCGGTGCGAAGCGTGCGCTGCTCCTCGCGCCGCGTCGCGTAGTCGAAGGCGGCCAGCGCCTTCTCGAGGCAGCCCTCGTAATCGCCGCTGTCGTACGTCACCGCCTTGCTGCCATAGGGGCGATAGGGGAACGCGCTGCGCGGCACGAAGTTGATCCGCCGCACCGCGACGGGATCGAGCTTCAGGTGCTTTGCCACCGCTTCGATGGTGCGTTCGGCGATATAGGCGCCTTCCGGCCGCCCGTAGCCGCGATAGGCATCGACCGGCACGGTGTTGGTGACGATCACCTTCGACACCGCCTCGTAATTCTCGATGCGGTAGTTGCCGGTGCCGAAATTCACCGTGTTGATCGTGGGGCCCCCCGAGGCCATGTTCGAGAGATAGGCGCCGACATTGCCGTAGGTCTCGACCTTCATGCCGAGGATGCGGCCGTCGCTGTTGAAGGCGACCTCGATATGCTCGGTATGCGCCCGGCCGTGGCTGGTGGCCTGATGGCTTTCGGAGCGCGATTCCCACCATTTGACGGGCTCACCGAGCGTGCGCGCCAGATGGGCGCAGAGCAGTTCCTCCGGGTAGAGATGCATTTTGGCGCCGAAGCCGCCGCCGATATCGGGCGCCACCACGCGCAGCAGATGCTCGGGCAAGCCCACCGTCTCCGCGATCCAGCGGCGATGCATGTGCGGCACCTGGCTCGGCAGGTAGACCGTGAGCAGCCCGTCGGGCGCCGGCTCCGCCAGGATCGCCCGCGTCTCCATGCAGGTGGGGATGAGCCGGTTGTTGACGAGGCGCAGACGCAGGACATGGTCCGCTTGCTGTGCCGCCTCGGCATAGTTGCCGCCGGCAACCCGGTACAGCGTGGTGACGTTGTCCGGCACGTTCTCGTGCAGCAGCGGCGCGCCCGGGACGGTGGCGGCCTCCTCGTCGACCACCGCGGGCAGCGGCTCGTAGGTGACGTCGATCAGCTCCAGCGCATCGAGGGCCTGCGCGCGCGTCTCGGCGACCACGAGGGCAACGCACTCGCCGACGAACCGCACCCTGTCGACCGCGACGACAGGCCGCTCCGGCACCTTCGTCCCCGGCAGCACCCAGTTCGGCCGGATCGGACCGATCTTGCCGACGAGATCGGCGCCGCCCAGCGCGACGCGAACGCCCGCGGCCGCCCGCGCCGCCGCGAGCTCGACCCCGGTGATCCGCGCATGCGCGTGCGGCGACCGCAGCAGCGCCAGGTGCCGCATGCCCGGTACGGTGATGTCATCGACATAGCGGCCCTTGCCGATGAGCAGCCGGAAATCCTCGCGCCGGCGGAGCGGCTGGCCGACATAGGGGCGGGGGAATTGCGAGCCGTCGTGCATCTTGATCTGCCTCTGGAGCCGCGTCACATAAGATGACGAGCGTCATGTAATGGGCCGCGCCGTGGCGCCGGCCGCCATCGCCGGGCGATCACCGCGGCGGGTTGGTGCCTCGACTCTCCTCGGCGACGCCGAGACGGTGCTTCAACGCGTCTCGCGAAAGCCTGAG
>DASQSR010000073.1:0-7180 GCA_035642295.1 Allostellaceae bacterium
CGTGCGAGCACATCGCCTAAACGCCGCCTTCGGCCACCACCATCTGCACCCGGTCGCCGGCGAAGACGGTGAGCGAGCGCTGGATCGGCGCGCCCGCCGGGTCGACGTTGACCGCTTCGGCTTGCAGCACCGGGCGCGACGGCGGCTGGCCGAGATGGCGCGCCTCGAGCTCGCTGGGGAGACGTGCCAGGAGACGCGTCAGTTTGCGGGTGTAATCGGGGACGCCGCAGCGCGCGAGCGCCGCGGTGACCGATTGCGTCTCGGCGAAAGCGGCGGGGAGGGCGGCAAAGCGCCGCGCCGGAAACCGGTGGAGGGCATAGCTCAGCGCCACGCCGTCGGCGTCGGCCAGCGTCTCGAGCTGCACGACCTTGGCGCCGGTGCGCAGCTCCAGGTCGCGCGCGGTCGCGGCATCGGCGGCGATGGTCGCGACGGACAGCAGGCGATGGCCGGCCTCGCGGCCCTGGCTCTGCAAATTCGCGCTGAACCGAGTCCGTCGGCCCAGCACATAGTCGATCATCTGCTCGGAAACGAAGGTGCCGCGCCCTTGCTCGACGCGCAGCAGCCCCTGATCGGCAAGCGCGGCGATCGCCCGTCGGATGGTGTGGCGGTTGACACCGAAGCGCGTGGCAAGCTCCGGCTCGGTCGGCAGCCGGCCGTCGGCAAAGCGCCCGGCGGCGATGTCGCGCTCGAGGCTGTCGGCGATCTGCCGCCACAGGGTGACGCCCTTGCTGGGCTCGATGAGGCTCATTCCTGCGTTCTCCTGGGCGCCAGCGAAAACCCCTTTACAGCCGCCGCGTCACGCATCATCTTAGCCGAAAGTCATCTAGACGACTAGACATAATGACGAGATTATGACGGCGCTCCTTCCCGACCTTCACCGACGCTGGATGTCGGCCCTCGCCAGGGCCGAGGCGGCGCTGCTCGAGGATGCCTGGGCAGAGCTGGCGCCGGCGCCCCGCTATCGCCTGCTGCGCCCGGTAGAGATCGGCATGACCCTGCTGCGCGGCCGCATCGGCGGCACCGGCGCCCCGTTCAATTTCGGCGAGGCGACCTTGACCCGCGCCGCGGTGGCGCTCGACACCGGCGAGCAGGGCTTTGCCTATCTGCTCGGCCGCCATCCGCGCCGGGCGGAGCTCGCCGCCCTGTTCCACGCTCTGCTGCAGCGGCCGGAGCGGCGGGGCTTCGTCGAGGAGAGAGTGGTGCGCCCGGTCGAGGTGGCGCTGGCGGCCGCGGCGTCGGCCGATCGCGCCGCCGTCGCGGCAACGCGGGTCGATTTCGCTACTCTGGTGCGCGGCGATGGTTGAAGCCGGCTTTGCCTCTCCGGTCGAAGCGGCGCAGCGCGTCTTCCGCACGCTGCTGACCGCGCTCTCCGAGCCCGGGCGGGTGCTGGCCCTGCCGCCCTGCTGCGCCCCGCCGGAGGGTCTCGACCCGGCGGCGGTGGCGGCGGTGCTGGCGCTCGCCGATGGCGACACCCCGCTCTGGCTCGACCCGTCGGCGCGCGCCGCGGCCCCCTATTTCCGCTTTCACACCGGGGCGTCCATCGTCGGCGCCGAGGAGACGGCGCTCTTCCTTCTCGCCACGGCGGCGCCGCACCGTCCGGCGCTGGCGCGGCTGCAAGCGGGCACGCCCGAATATCCCGACCGCTCGGCGACGCTGATCCTGTCGGTCGAAGGGCTGGTCGAAGGGGAGGGGTGGCAATTGTCGGGGCCGGGCATCGCCGGGACGCGGCGGCTGCTGGTCCGTGGCCTCGACGAGCGCTTCGCCGGCGAATGGCAGGCGAACCATGCGGGCTTTCCGCTCGGCGTCGATGTCGTCTTCGCCGCGCGCGACCGGCTCGCGGCGCTGCCGCGCAGCACGCGGTTGGAGGGCTGATCCCATGTATGTCGCAGTCAAAGGCGGCGAAGCGGCGATCGATGCGGCGCATGCGCTGCTCGCCGAGCGGCGCCGCGGCGACCCTGCCGTCCCGGAGCTCAGCCTCGCCCAGATCCGCGAGCAGCTGGGGCTCGCGGTCGATCGCGTCATGGCCGAAGGCGGGCTCTACGATCCCGATCTCGCCGCGCTCGCCGTCAAGCAGGGGCGCGGCGATCTCGTCGAGGCGGTCTTCCTGCTGCGCGCCTATCGCACGACCTTGCCGCGGCTGGTGGCGAGCGAGCCGGTCGATACCGGCCGCATGCGGATCGAGCGGCGCATCTCCGCCACCTTCAAGGATCTGCCCGGCGGACAGATCCTCGGCCCCACCTTCGACTACACGCATCGCCTCCTCGACTTCGCGCTGGCGGCGGAAGGCGCGCTGCCCCAGGCGCCGCAGCGCGCCGAAGCAAAGCCGGCCGAGCCGATGCCGCGCGTCGCCGCCCTCCTCGGCAAGGAGGGGCTGATCGAAGAGCCGCCCGCCGGCGGCGGCGCGCCGAGCGACATCACCCGCACGCCGCTCGCCTATCCTGCGCCCCGCGATTGCCGGCTCCAGGCCCTGGCGCGCGCCGATGAAGGCTTTCTCCTCGCCATGAGCTATTCGACGCAGCGGGGCTACGGCCACACCCATCCCTTCGCCGCCGAGATCCGCCAAGGCAAGGTCGCGGTCGAAGTGGTGCCGCCGGAGCTGGGCTTTGCCGTCGAGATCGGCGAGATCGCCATCAGCGAATGCCAGATGGTGAACCAGTTCGCCGGCAGCGAGGCGGCGGCGCCGCAATTCACCGCCGGCTACGGCCTCTCCTTCGGCGGCGCCGAGCGCAAGGCGATGGCGATGGCGCTGGCCGACCGCGCGCTGCGCGCCGCCGAGCTCGGCGAAGCGATCACCGCGCCGGCGCAGGATCAGGAATTCATGCTGAGCCACAGCGACAATGTCGAGGCCTCGGGCTTCGTCCAGCATTTGAAGCTGCCGCATTACGTCGATTTCCAGTCGGAGCTCGACGTGCTGCGCCGCCTCAGGCAGGAATGGAGCGAGCGGCGGGAGGCGGCGGAATGAGCGCGGCGCCGCCTCTCTACAACTTCGCCTATCTCGACGAGCAGACGAAGCGCATGATCCGCCGCGCCATCCTCAAGGCGGTGGCGGTGCCGGGCTACCAGGTGCCGTTTGCCGGCCGCGAGATGCCCTTGCCCTATGGCTGGGGCACCGGCGGCATCCAGGTGACGGCGTCGATCATCGGCGCCGAGGATCGCCTCAAGGTCATCGACCAGGGCGCGGACGACACCACCAACGCCGTCTCGATCCGCCGCTTCTTCGCCAAGACCGCCGGCGTCGCGACGACGATGCGCACGACGGAGGCGACGGTCATCCAGACGCGCCACCGGGTTCCCGAGACGCCGCTCCGGCCCGGCCAGATCATGGTCTTCCAGGTGCCGATCCCGGAGCCGCTGCGCTGGCTCGAGCCGCGCGAGACGCGGACGCGGCGCATGCACGCCGAGGGCGATTACGGCGGCATGTATGTGAAGCTCTACGAGGATATCGCGCGCATGGGCCGCATCACCACGGCCTACGACTATCCGGTGATGGTCGACGGCCGCTATCTCATGCGGCCCTCGCCGATTCCGCGCTTCGACAATCCCAAGCTCGACCGCTCGCCGGCGCTGATGCTGTTCGGCGCCGGCCGCGAGAAGCGCATCTATGCGCTGCCGCCGCACACCCCGGTGAAGAGCCTCGATTTCGAGGATCATCCCTTCACCGTCGAGCGCTGGACCCAGCGCTGCCAGCGCTGCGGCGCCGAGGACAGCTTCCTCGACGAGATCGTCATCGACGATCGCGGCACGCGGCGCTTCGTCTGCTCCGATACCGATCATTGCGAGACGCGGCTCGCGCGGAGGGCGGCATCGTGAGCGAGACGCCGCTGCTCGAGATCGAAGGCCTCGCCCGGCGCTATGGCGAGCGCTGGGCGGTGCGCGAGGTGAGCTTCGCGCTCTGGCCCGGCGAGGTGCTGGGGATCGTCGGCGAATCCGGCTCGGGCAAGACGACGCTGCTCAACATGCTCGCCGGCCGCACCGAACCGACGCGGGGTGCCGCGCGCTTCCGCACTGCCGCCGGCGCGGTCGTCGATCTGGCGACGCTGGAGGAGGCCGAGCTGCGCCGGCTGGTGCGGCGCGAGATCGGCTTCGTCCATCAGAATCCGCGCGACGGGTTGCGGCTTGGCGTCTCCGCCGGCGCCAATATCGGCGAGCCGATCATGGCGGCTGGCGCGCGCCACTACGGCGGCATCCGCCGCACCGCCGCGGCCTGGCTCGAGCGCGTCGAGATCGACCCGGCGCGGATGGACGACCTTCCCGCCACTTTCTCCGGCGGCATGCAGCAGCGCCTGCAGATCGCCCGCGCCTTGGTGACCGAGCCGCGCCTCGTCCTGATGGACGAGCCCACCGGCGGCCTCGACGTCTCGGTGCAGGCGCGGCTCCTCGACCTGCTGCGCGGGCTGGTGGCGGATCTCGGCATATCGGTGGTGCTGGTGACGCACGATCTGGGCGTCGCGCGCCTCCTTGCCCATCGCCTCATGGTGATGCAGCAGGGGCAGGTGGTGGAAAGCGGCGTCACCGACCAGGTGCTCGACGATCCCCAGCACCCCTACACCCAGCTTCTCGTCTCTTCGGTGCTGGCGGCATGAGCGCGCCTCTCCCGATCCTGGTGGTCGAAGACCTCGCCAAGGCCTTCACCCTCCATGCCCAGGGCGTGCGGCTTGGCGTGCTCGACGGCATCGACCTGACGCTCCGGCCCGGCGAATGCGTCGTCCTCGACGCGCCGTCGGGTCGCGGCAAATCGACGCTGCTGCGCGCGCTCTACGGCAATTACCGCGCCGATCGCGGGCGCATTCTCGTTCGCTATCGCGGCCACATGGTCGACGTCGCCGCGGCGCCGCCGCGGCTGCTGCTCGAGTTGAGGCGCGAGACCATCGGCTATGTCAGCCAGTTCCTGCGCGTCATCCCGCGCGTGCCGACGCTCGACATCGTCGCCGAGCCGCTGGCGCGCGGCGGCGTGGCAACTGCCGAGGCGCGGCGCCGCGCCGGCGAGATCCTGGCGGCGCTCGCCTTGCCCGAGCGGCTGTGGCAGCTTGCGCCGGCGACTTTTTCCGGCGGCGAGCAGCAGCGCGTCAACATCGCCCGCGCGCTCATCGCCGCGCACCCGCTGCTCCTGCTCGACGAGCCCACCGCTTCGCTCGACGCCGAGAATGCCACGCGCGTTCTGGCGCTGCTGGCGGCGCGGCGCGATGCCGGCACGGCGATGGTCGGCATCTTCCATGACCCCGAGGCGCGGCGTAACATCGCGACGCGGCTCTTTTCCCTGCCCGAGAGACTGTCCGCAGCATGAGCGAAATTATCTTCACGAATGCGCGCATCGTGACGCGCGCCGACGTTTTGCTTGGCGATGTCGTCGTCCGCGACGGCAAGATCGCGCGGGTCGAGGCCGCATCGCGGCCGAGCGCGGCGCCGGGTGCGATCGATCTCGGCGGCGACTTCCTGCTGCCGGGGCTCGTCGAGCTGCACACCGACAATCTCGAGCGCCACGCGACGCCGCGGCCGCGCGTGCGCTGGCCGGCGGTTTCCGCCGTCATCACCCATGACGCGCAGATGGCGGCGTCGGGCATCACCACGATCTTCGACGCGCTCGCCATCGGCGACATCCAGCGCGGCGGCGACCGCATCGACGCGCTCGACGGCATGGTCTCGGCCGTGAGCGCGGCGCAGCAGGCGCGCATGCTGCGCGCCGACCATTATCTCCACCTGCGCTGCGAGCTGTCCTATCCGGCGCTGCGGGAGCTGGTCCCGCCGCTCGTGTCGCATCCGATGGTCGGGCTCCTGTCGCTGATGGACCATACGCCGGGCCAGCGGCAATTCGTCAGCCTCGATCAGTTCAAGACCTACTATCAGGGCAAGTACAATCTGAGCGACGCGGCGCTCGCCGACTTCATCCGCGAGCGCCAGGCCGACCAGCAGCGCTATTCCGCGGAGAACCGCGCCATGGTGGTCTCTCTGGCGCGCCAGCACGGTGTTCGCCTCGCCAGCCACGACGACGCCACCGCGGCGCATGTCGAGGAGGCGCGGGAAGCCGGCGTCGTCATCGCCGAGTTCCCGACCACGGCGGAAGCAGCCGGCGCGGCGCACCGCGCGGGGATCGGCGTGCTCGGCGGCGCGCCCAACGTCGTGCGCGGCGGCTCCCACTCCGGCAACGCCTCGGCGCTCGATTTCGCCCGCGCCGGCGTGCTCGACATGCTCTCCTCGGACTACGTGCCGGTGAGCCTGCTGCACGCCGCCTTCAAGCTCGCCGACGAGGCCGGCTTCAGCCTGCCCGATGCGGTGGCGACGGTGAGCGCCAACCCGGCGGCAGCGGTGGGCCTCGGCGATCGCGGGCGGATCGAGCCAGGACTCAATGGCGATCTCGTCCGCGTCGCCGTCATCGGCAAGCTGCCGGTCGCCCGCACCACCTGGCGCCGCGGCGAACGCGTCGCCTGAGCCAAGCGATGATCCCGGTCGAGTTCGGCACGATCGACCATCCCTGGCATGACGGCGCCGGGATGACCGAGGCGCCGATGATCCATCCGACGGCTTTCGTCCGGGCGAGCCGGATGGGTCCCTGGACCGTGCTCGGCCCGCGCAGCCGCCTCCTCGAATGCGAGTTCCGCGACTACGCCTACACCGCGCCTGATTGCGACCTCTTCAATGCCGATATCGGCAAGTTCTGCAACATTGCCGCTTCGGTGCGGATCAATCCCACCAACCACCCGATGGAGCGCGCGAGCCAGCACCACTTCACCTACCGCTCGCGCTCGCATCATCTGGGCGCCGAGGATGACGCCACGGTCTTCGCCTGGCGCCGCGCCCATCGCGTCACCATCGGCCCCGATGTCTGGATCGGCCACGGCGCCATCCTCATGCCCGGCGTCTCCGTCGGCGCCGGGGCGGTGATCGGCGCCGGCGCCGTGGTGACGCGCGACGTGCCGGCCTACACCATCGTCGTCGGCGTTCCGGCGCGGCCGCTGCGCCGGCGCTTCAGCGAGGCGGTCGAGGCGGCGATGATGCGCATCGCCTGGTGGGACTGGTCCAAGGACCGCCTCGCCGCCGCGCTCGCCGATTTCCGCGCGCTCTCCGCCGAGGACTTCGTGCGGAAATACGATCCCGCGCCCGGCGTTCCCGTCTAGCGCGTGTTAGCGATGCACACGCGTGTGCCACTCAGTTGCGTGCAAGCGAACTGCGGCTGGGACGGCGC
>DASQSR010000074.1:0-4884 GCA_035642295.1 Allostellaceae bacterium
TCAAGGCGCCGGGCGCGCGCCTCCTTGCTCTCGCGCTCGCGCTCCAGCGCCATCGTCTCGGCGCGAATCATGTTCTCCTTGAACACCAGCAGGGCCTTGGCCATGCGCCCGATCTCGTCCCGGCGCTCGGTCTGCGCCACCGCGACCGACTTGTCGCCGGTCGAGAGCGCGGTCATCGCGCCCGTCATGGCGACGACCGGGCGCGCGATCACGCGCGAAACGACGATGGTGATCAGCCCGCCCAGCGCCACCGCGCCGGCGAGCAGCGCGAGAAAGACGGCCGTCGTGCGCTGCGCCTCCGCCCTGGCCTCGGCGATCGTCTGCCGGCGCAACTCCCGCTCGACCTGGAGCAGCGCATCGAGGCTGTTGTCGAGCGCGCCGAACTTCGCCTCCGCCTCGGACATCATCACCAGCGCCGTCGCCGGATCGGCGGCGACCATGTCGCTCACGTCCTTGGCCGCCGCGGCGTAGCCCCTAAGGGCGGCGCGTGCCTTGTCGAGCGCCGCCCTCTCGTCGGCGACGAGAGCGAAGGAGCGGTCGAAACGGTCGAGCGTCGCGCCGGCTTCCGCAAGGTCGTGCTGGACGGCATCGGCGCTGCCGTTCGGCCTCACCCTTTCAGCAGCGCCACGCGCTTGTCGAGCAGCGGCAGCACGTCGTCGCGGCCGGCATCGGGCACGGCGAAGAGGACGCGCTCGATCCCGGCCTCGCGATAGGGGGCGAGCGCCTTCTCGTCGGTCGGCGCGCCGAAGACGGTGATCGACAGCGTCACGGGATCGCGCCCCGCCGCCTCGGCCGTCTGGCGCAGGCGCTGGGCCGCGCTCTTCGGCTCCCAGCCGCTGCGCGGCCGTGGGAACCAGCCGTCGCAAAACTCGACGACGCGCTTCAGCGTATGGTCGGTCTCGCCGCCGAGAAGCATCGGCGGATGCGGCTTCTGCTTCGGCTTGGGATAGAGCCAGCTGCGCTCGAAATCGACGAATTCGCCGTGGAACTCCGCCTCGTCCTGGGTCCACAGCGCCTTCATCGCAAGGGCCCGCTCGCGCAGCACCTTGAAGCGCGTCTCGTACGGCGTGCCGTGGTCCTCCATCTCCTCGGCGTTCCAGCCGCCGCCCATGGCGAAGATGAAGCGCCCGCCGGAGAGCTGATCGAGGCTCGCCACGGATTTGGCGGTGACGATGGGATCGCGCTGCGGCACGAGGCAGATGCCGGTGCCGAGCTTGAGCCGTTTGGTCGCCGCGGCGGCGAACGACAGCGCGACGAAGGGGTCATGGGTATGGGCATAGCGCTTGGGCAGCTCGCCGCCGCTCGGGAACGGAGTGCGCCGGCTCACCGGAATGTGCGTGTGCTCGCAAACGAACAGCGAGTCGAAGCCGCGCGCCTCGAGCGCCGCCGCGAGCTCGGCCACGTCTATGCCGTAATCGGTCGGGAAATAGAAGGCGCCGACGAGCATCGCTTCCTCCGCTACTGGGGTTTTACGTCTCATAACACGGCGAGGCGGCTTCTGTCCCGCTCAGCCCGGCCCGCCGGGCTCGAGATCGCCCCAGCTCGTCACCCGCTCGATGCGCAGCGCGATCACCGGCAGCGCCGCGATCGCCATCGCCCGGAGCTGCGGATAGCGCGCGGCGAGGCGCGCCTGCGCCTCGTCATGCTCCGCCCCCGCGGCCAGGATTTCGGCGCGGCCGCGCAGCATCACCCAGCCGAGCCGCGTCCAATCCTGGTCATAGCGATCGGCGGTGACGGCAACGCGCGGATTCTCGGCGATGTTGCGGAGGCGCTTCAGCAGGCCGCCGCGTTTCGGCTTCTCGTCGACGGTGATGTAGAGCGCGTCGCCGGCCAGCGCGAAGCATACCGGCACGAGATGCGGCGCGCCTGCCCGGTCGGCGGTGGCGAGGTGGGCGACCGGGCGCGCCTCGAGGAAGCGGCGTTCGCGCTCCGAGGGAAGGGCGCGCCGCGCCGCAGCGTTCGCCGGCGCCAGCGGGCGGGCAAAGCTCAGTTCATGGCCGTCGGGATCGCTGAGGTGGAAATAGCGCTCGCCCCAGGGCGCGTCGCGGGGCGGCGCTTCCGGATGCAACCCGGCGGCGATCGCCCGCGCGTGCAGCGCGTCGACATCCTCGACATGGAAGATGACGCGGCCCCACCAGCTCCAGCGCCGCTCGGCCGGCGCCGCGATCAGGTTCAAATAGCCGGTGCCGACCCGGAAGCTGGTGAAGTCCGCCTGCTCGCCGCCGGCGATGAGGTCGAAGCCGAGATCGCGGTAGAAGCGCACGGCGCGCGCCATGCCGTGCGTTGCGAGTGTGACGGCGCTGATGCTTCGGATCATCGGCGTCCTTTCCGCCGGCGGTTACCCTCGGCCGTTCGGCCGCCGCGGGCTCCACGGCGTGTCGTCACTGCTAAGGCGCTGCACCAGCTGGCGCAGCCGCGGCAGCAGGGCCTGAGTCGCGGCCTCCCCGGCGGCGATGCTTTCCTCGGCGCGATGAAACTCGAGAATGCCGATATCGCCGAGCCGGGGAAAGATCATCACGTCGGGCGGGTCGCCGGCAAGCCGCGAGCGTGCGATCCGGTCCTGAACGATATTGAGCGACCGCGCCATCACCGCAAAGACGCTGGGCTCGTTGCCGCTGCGGCGGAAGAACTGGCGCAGGAGCCGCATGCGCGAGCTCGGCACCATCGTGCCGCCGGCAGCGCCGGCGGGCTCGCTGTCGACGGTCTCGACGAGGTCGAGCTCGTCATCTGCCGGACTCTCGCCGAAGGCTTCGCCGTTCAAGTTCACGGCGACGGTGATATGCGCGCCCATGGCGCGGCAGACGGAGACCGGCACCGGGTTGGCGAGGGCGCCGTCGATCAGCCAGCGGCCCTCGCGCTTCACCGGCGGGAACAGCCCCGGCACGGCATAGGAGGCGCGGAGCGCGTCGACGAGATTGCCGCTGCGCAGCCAGACCTCGTGACCGCTGGCGAGGTCGGTGGCGATACAGACGAAGGGGAGGGGCAGCTCCTCGATCGTGAGGTGAAGCATGGCGGGATGAAGCGCGCGCAGCACGCGCCGCCCGGCAATGACGCCGCTGCCGCCGAGCTGGAAATCGAACATGCGCGACAGCTTGAGCCGATTGAGGCGCAGCGCCCAGGCTTCGAGGTGGTCCAGATGGCCGCTGAGATAAGCGCCGCCGATGAGCGCGCCGATCGAGGTGCCGGCGACGATGTCGGGCTTCAGCTCCGCCTGGTCCAAGGCGCGCAGCACGCCGATATGCGCCCAGCCGCGGGCGACGCCGCTGCCGAGCGCCAAGCCGATGAGCGGCCTCATCGCCGCCTCGCCGCCGAGTGGGTTGCGTTCGTCATCGTCGGGATGGCCTCGATCAGGCAGGGTGGCACAACCGGCGGGGACGCGCCACCCGCCGCGGCGGAGCGTCGCGCCTCGTCTCGCCCGGCCGCCGGCTATCGCCCTATGATGGCGCCAAGGCGGCGGCAAGCGGGCCGGCCGCACAGCGAGGGAGGACGGCGATGGACATCGGCTTCATCGGCTTGGGCACCATGGGCGCCAGCATGGCGGCGAATTTGCAGAAGGCGGGGCATCGCCTGGTTGTTCATGACATCAGCCGCGCCGCCGCCGCGCCGCATCTGGCGGCGGGCGCGGTGTGGGCTGAGGCGCCGCGCGCCGTGGCCGAGGCGGCGCCGATCGTCTTCACCTCGCTGCCCGGCCCGCCCGAGGTGGAGCAGGTGGCGCTGGGGCCCGAGGGGCTGCTCGGCGGCATGCGCCGCGACGGCGTCTATTTCGATCTCTCGACCAATGCGCCGAGCCTGGTGCGCCGCATCCATCGCGAATTCGCGGCGCGCGGCGCCCATATGCTCGACGCGCCGGTGAGCGGCGGGCCGCGGGGCGCCAGGACCGGCGAGCTGGCGCTCTGGGTCGGCGGCGAGCACGCCGTCTTCGAGCGTTGCAAAAGCGTGCTCGACGCGATCGGCGATCAGGCCCGCCATATCGGCCCGATCGGCGCCGGCACCGTCGCCAAGCTCGTGCACAACTGCGCCGGCTATGCCATCCAGTGCGCGCTGGCCGAGGTCTTCACCCTCGGCGTCAAGGGCGGCGTCGATCCGCTCGCCCTCTTCGAGGCGGTGCGGCAGGGCGCCGTCGGCCGCCGCCGCACCTTCGACGGCCTCGTCGATCAGTTCCTGCGCGGCGTCTACGATCCGCCGGCCTTCGCGCTGCGCCTCGCGCACAAGGACGTGGCGCTGGCGACCGCGCTCGGCCGCGAGCTCGGCGTGCCGATGCGGCTCGCCAATCTCGCGCTCGAGGAAATGACCGAGGCGATGAATCGCGGCTGGGGCGGGCGCGATTCCCGCGTCGCCATGCTGCTGCAGGAAGAGCGCGCCGGCGTCGCCGTCAAGGTCGCGGGCGACCGCCTCGCGGCAGCGGTCGAGCGGATGAAGCCGACGCAGGCCTGAGCGCGCCGCGGTTACGCGGCGCGGATCTTGTCGAGGAAGTCGCGCACCTGGGAGCGGAGGCGGTCGGCCTGAAGGGAGAGGGCGTCGCCGGCGGCCTTGACGCCGCCGGCGGCGTTGCCGGTCTCGTCGGTGCCCGATGCGACGCCGGTGACGTTGTCGGAGACGTCCTTGGTGCGGCGGGCGGCCTGCTGGGTGTTGCGGGTGATTTCCTGCGTCGCGGCGCCCTGCTCCTCGACGGCGGAGGCGATGGAGGTGGCGACGGCGTTGACCTCGCCGATGGTGCCGCCGATGCGCTGGATGGCGTCGACGGCATCCTTGGTGACGTTCTGCACGGCGACGATCTGGGCGGAGATTTCCTCGGTCGCCTTGGCGGTCTGGTTGGCGAGCGACTTGACCTCGCTGGCGACGACGGCGAAGCCCTTGCCGGCTTCGCCGGCGCGCGCCGCCTCG
>DASQSR010000075.1:0-24736 GCA_035642295.1 Allostellaceae bacterium
CCATGTCGAGCACGATGAGGCCGCTGCCGCGCTCCGGCGCCGCCGCATCGACCGGAGCGAACTCGCCGACCGCGGTCGCGGCGGCGAGCAGATGGCGAACCGAGGCGGCAAGCGCGCGATCGGCAAAATCGCTGAGCGCGCCGGTCACACGCTCCAGTGGCCACAATTCGGCAATGTCCGCAATGGCGACGAGCAGCGCGACGCGTCGTTTCGCCTGACGCAGCGTCCGCATCACCTCCGGCTGGTCCGCCGCCGCGGCGAGATCGCGATTGAGCCGATCCTCGACTTCGGCGAAAGTAGCGTCCGGACCCTGTTGCAGGAGTCGCCTCAGGAGCTCCGGTTCTCTAAGACAGCACTGGGTCAGGAACGGGCTGTTGCCGAAAAGCGATTGCAGCAGCCGGTTCCCCGCACTTTCGGCGGCGAGTTCGCGCATGAAATCGGCAAGACTGGGCTCCTCGATCTCCTGTGCGGCTTCGTGCCAGTGCTCGAGGCCGAGTCGCGCCTGGTCGGCATCGCCCGGCGGCGGCAGGCTTCTGTAGGCGGGGGCCGGCAATAGCAACGTTCACCTTGCTTGAGGGTCGAAGCGGCAGACTGCGCGGCAGCCTCGCCAGGGTCAAGCGCGGCCCGGCGGAGACGGCACGGTGATCCGCCGCGTCTCGTCGCATCTGCTGCGGTGGCTTGCCGGCATCGTGGCCGGCCTGGCGCTGGCGGCGGGGTTCCTGGTGTGGCGCCTCTCCGTCGGACCGATCTCGCTCGACGCGCTCACGCCGTATGTCGCGCGGTCGATCGCTCAGGCGGAAAGCGGCCTCTCTGCCCGCGTCGATCACACGCTGCTGAGCCTCGGCCCGGGGGCCACGATCGATATCGTGGCGCGCGGCGTCCATCTCGCGCGTCGCGATGGCGGCGCCGAGCTGACGCTGCCAGAAGTGGTGATGAACTTCAGCGTCAAGGCGGCGCTCCACGGGGTGGCGGCGCCGACGCGCATTGCGGTCGGCGAGCCAAGGCTGCGCCTCGCGCGCGCGGCGGACGGCTCCTTTCACCTCGGCTTCGCCGATGCGGGAAGCGGATGGGCCGATGCGCTGCTGCATGACCTTGCCGCAGCGCCGGACGGAAGCGGCCCCTGGGGATATCTGAGCGAGGTCGCGATCCGCGGCGCGACGCTCACCGTCGACGACCGTGCGCTCGGCCTCGCCTGGGAAGCAAGGCGCGTCGATGCGACGCTGTTCCGCAGCGAGCACGGCGTCTCCGGCAGGCTGGGGCTGACGGCGGTCGAGCCGGGCGGCGTCGAGGCCGACCTGCGCGGCGCGTTCGATTATCGCCGCCGCGAGGCGCGGCTCGGCATGCGGCTCGGCTTCGCCCAGCTGAGGCCGGCGCTGTTTGCCGGTGCCGCGCCCGCCTTGGCGCCGCTTGCCGCCGTCGATCTGCCGGTCTCGGGCGAGCTCCGCCTCACGCTCGCCACCGCGGCATGGCGGATCACCGACGCCTCCGCCGATCTGCGTCTCGGGGCGGGCAGCCTTGTGCAGGCGGCGCTGGAAGGCGGGCGCCTCCCGATCGCCTCGGGCGATCTCAGCGCCGACTACGATCCCGCCGCAGGGCGCGTCAGCGTGGAGCGCCTCGGCCTTGATCTCGGCGGACCCCGCATCGAAGTGACCGGCACCGTAGACGGTCTCGGCGACGGCATGCTCGCGGGCGGTTGGCCGCAGGCACTCGACGTCGCCGGCGCGCTGCAACTGCATGACGTCCCCGCGGATTCACTGCCGCGCTTCTGGCCCGAGCGGCTCTCGCCGCATTCGCGCGACTGGGTCACCGGGCATATCCATGACGGCATCGTCACCGAGGCGGATGCCCAATTCGCCGGGCATGTCGATCTGACACAAGGAGTGGCGAAGCCGGTGCGCGTCGACCGATTTGCCGGCACCATGACCTATCGCGGACTGACGGTTGAGTATTTCAAGCCGCTGGTGCCGCTGCGCGGTGTCGATGGCACGGCGACCTTCAACCGCGCCGAGCTCGACCTTGTGCCGAGTTCCGGTGCGGTGAAAGGCGTGCGTCTCGCCGGCGGCGCGGCGAAGCTGACGAAGCTCGACACCGACGACGAGCAGATCGCCATCGATTTCGGCATCAAGGGGCCGGTCCGCGATGTGCTCGAGGTGCTCGATGCCAAGCCGCTCGAATATGCGCGCGCGCTCAAGATCGATCCCGCCGAGGTCTCCGGCGAGGTCGATGGCCAGCTCCATTTCGCCCTTCCGCTGAAGCACGATCTGCGGCTCGCCATGGTCGATTTCGGCGCGCGCGCCACATTGAGCCAGGTCGCCATTCGGCAGGTGCTGGCGGATCGCGACCTCAGCGCGGGCGACCTGCGGCTCAACCTCGATCGCTCGCAGCTGCGCCTCGACGGCACGGCGCTGCTCGATGGCGTGCCGGCGACGGTGAGCTGGACGGAGAATTTCGGGAAGGGCGGGCCGCGCCGGCGCTATCGCGTCGAGACGCGCCTCGATGATGGGGCGCGGCAAAGGCTGGGCCTCGTGCTTCCGGCGGGAATGGCGACGGGCACGGTCGGCGTCGATGCCACCTATACGCGGCATTCGGCCGACCGCGCGACGGCCAGCATCGCCCTCGATCTCGACGACACGGCGCTCGCGGTGAAGCAGCTCGACTGGAAGAAGCCGACCGGCGTGCCGGCGAAGGCGACGGTCGATCTCGACCTCGCGCGCGACCATATCCGCGCTGTTCGCCAGGCAGCGATCACCGGCGGCGGGCTCGACGCGCGGTTTGCCGTCGCCCTCGACGACAGCGGCCGGGTGATGCGTGCCGAGGTGCCGCGCCTCGTTGCCGGCGCCACCGATGTCGCCGGCACGCTGACGCGCCGCGGCGATGGCGGCTGGCGTGTCGAGCTCAGAGGCCGAAGCTTCGATGCCGCCGGCCTCATGGGCGATCTCGGCCACGACGCGCGCGACCAGCAGCGGCAGCCGCCGCTCGCGATCACTGCCGCTCTCGACCGGCTGATTCTGGGCCCGAAGCGCCAGGCCCATGCCGTCACCGCCGAGCTCCGCAGCGACGGCATCCACTGGCAGGCGCTCCGCATCGACGCGCTTTTGCCGGGCAAAGGCACGATGACGCTGCGTTTCGGCCAGCCCCCGGGCAGCCGAAGCTTCCGCCTCGCCACCACCGATTTCGGCGCGCTGCTGCGGCTTTTCGATATTTCCGACAATGTCCAGGGGGGGCACGTCGAGGTCACCGGCACGGCCGAGGACAACGGGCCGCGCCGCGTCCTGCGCGGCAAGGTGGACGGCGGCGATTACCGCATCATCAACGCCCCGGCGCTGGCGCGACTGCTGTCGTTGGCGTCGCTCTCGGGGATCGGTGCCCTGCTTTCGGGCCAAGGTATCCCCTTCACCCGCCTCACCGGCGAGTTCACCTTCGCCGATGGCAGGCTCGAGGTGAAGCCGCTGCGCGCCTATGGCGGGGCGCTCGGGATCAAGGTCGATGGGGTCTACGATCTCGACCGGGAGACGCTGGATGCCCGCGGCACGCTCGTGCCGGCCTATACGCTGAACAGCGTCCTCGGCAACATTCCCCTGCTCGGGAAGCTCTTCACCGGTGGCGAGGGGGAGGGGGTCTTCGCCGCGAATTTCCGTGTCGCCGGCCCCGCCGCGGCGCCGAAGGTCGCGGTGAACCCGCTGAGCGCGCTCGCCCCGGGCGTGCTGCGCAAGCTCTTCCTGTTCGATGCGCCCGAGCCCACGGCCACCGAGCCTGTGCCGAAGTCGGGCAGCGACGCCCCGCGCTAGAAGACCGGTGCTGCCTGCACCTGCGGCATTTGGTCCCGCGGGCGGCTTGACCCTGCCGCTTCGGGCCTATAATGAGAATGATTGTCATTGTCATCTGAGGAAGGAAAATAGCCGCGCATGAGCGCTCCCGCCTCGACCGAGGGCAAGGCTGCGGTTTCCGCCTGGAGAACCTTCCTCGCCGTCATTGGCCCGGGCCTCGTCGTCATGCTCGCCGACACCGATGTCGGCAGCATCATCACGGCGGCGCAGAGTGGCGTTCAGTGGGGATACCAGCTGCTCCTGCTGCAGCTCGTCCTGATGCCGATTCTCTATATCGTGCAGGAGCTGACGGTCCGGCTCGGCATCTTCACCGGCAAGGGGCACGGCGAGCTCATTCGCGAGCGCTTCGGGCGGGGCTGGGCGTGGCTCTCGGTCTCGGGCCTCGGCATCGCCGCGGTGGGCGCCCTCCTGACCGAGTTCTCCGGCATCGTTGGCGTGGGCGAGCTCTTCGGCATGCCGCGGGCGCTCGGGCTTGGTCTTGCCACGGGCTTCCTGCTGATCGTGGTCTGGACCGGCTCCTACCGGCGCGTCGAGCGCGTGGCGATCGCGCTCGGCCTTTTCGAGTTCGTCTTCTTCTGGGTGGCGCTGGCGGCGCATCCGCAGGCGCACGCGCTCGCTCACGGCCTGGTTCGGATGCCGGTCGGGAACCCAGCCTATCTCTACCTCGTCGCCGCCAATATCGGCGCCGTGATCATGCCGTGGATGGTGTTCTACCAGCAGTCCGCGGTCGCCGACAAAAAGCTCCGTCCCGAGCATTTGGCTCACGCGCGCTGGGATACGGCGGTAGGCGCGGTCATCGCCCAGGCCGTGATGGCCGCGGTGCTGGTCGCCGCCGCCGCGACCATCGGCAATGCCAAGCCCGGAACGAGCCTCGACTCGGTGGGCGATATTGCCAATGCGCTCATTCCGCTGCTCGGGCCGGCGGTCGGCCGGGTCGTCTTCGGCCTCGGCATCATCGGCGCGGCGCTGGTCGCCGCCATCGTCGTGTCGCTGGCCACGGCCTGGGGCCTGGGCGAGGTCGCCGGCTACAAGCACTCGCTGGAGCACCACCCCTTCGAGGCGCCCTGGTTCTACGGCGTCTACACGCTGGCGGTGATCTGCGGGGCGATCGTGGTCGGCGTCGCGCCCGATCTGGTCGCGCTCAACATCGCCATCGAGGTGATGAACGCGCTGTTGCTGCCGCTGGTGCTGGGGTTCCTGGTGCTGCTGGCGATCAAGGCGTTGCCGCCGGGCCAGCGCCTTCGCGGCCCCTATCTCTGGCTCGTCATCGCCGTCTCCGCGCTGACCGCCGGGCTCGGCCTCTATGGCGGGATTTCGGGGGTGGGGCTCTTCTGAGGCGCGGCGTGGGCCGATGCGCGCCTCACACCGCTTTCACCAGCGCGTGCCGCTTCTTGCCGGCGGAGAGCTTGATCGTGCCGTCGGCGGACAGGTCGGCAATCCCCACCGACTGGGTGTCCACGGCGATGGTGCGGTCGTTGAGCCGCGCCCCGCCCTGCTTGATGAGGCGCCGCGCCTCGCTCTTGGAGGGCGCAAGCCCGCTCCGCGCCAGAAGATCGATCGCGGCGATGCCGCGTTCGAGCTCGGCGCGCGGCAGCTCGACGGTGGGCAGATCCTCGCCGACGCCGCCTTCGGCGAAGACGCGCCGCGCCGTATCGGCCGCGGCGAGCGCCGCATCGCGGCCATGGCAGAGCGCCGCGGCTTCGGTCGCGAGCACGCGCTTAGCTTCGTTGATCTCGCCGCCCTCGAGCCGCTCGAGGCGCGCAATCTCGTCGAGCGGCAGATCGGTGAACAGCCGCAGGAAGCGCCCGACATCCGCATCTTCGGTGTTGCGCCAGAACTGCCAGTAGTCGTAGGGCGCCATGCGGTGGGGGGCGAGCCACACCGCGCCCTGCACGGATTTTCCCATCTTGTCGCCGGAGGCGGTGGTGATCAGCGGCGTGGTCAGGCCGAAGAGGCTGCGATTGTCGACGCGTCGCGCGAGCTCGACGCCCATGACGATATTGCCCCACTGGTCGGAGCCGCCCATCTGCAGCGCGCAGTCATAGCGCCGCGCCAGCTCGAGAAAGTCGTAGGATTGCAGCACCATGTAATTGAACTCGAGGAAGCTGAGCGGGTGCTCGCGCTCGAGCCTCAAGCGGACGCTGTCCTGCGTCAGCATGCGGTTGACCGAGAAATGCCGGCCGATATCGCGCAGGAAAGGGATATAGGCGAGGCGATCGAGCCAGGTCGCGTTGTCGACCATGATGGCGTCGGTCGGTCCGTCACCGAAGCGGAGAAAGCGGTCGAAAATCCGGCGAATGCTCGCCATGTTGGCGGCGATCTCGTCGTCGCCGATCAGCCGGCGCATTTCGTTCTTGCCGGAAGGGTCGCCGACCTTGGTCGTGCCGCCGCCCATGAGCACGATCGGCTTGTTGCCACAGCTCTGCCACAGCCGCAGCATCATGATCGAGACGAGGTTTCCGACATGAAGGCTGTCGGCAGTACAATCATAACCAACGTAGGCGACCATCGGCGCAGCGGCGAGGCGCGCCTCGAGGTCGGCGCGGTCGGTGACCTGATGGACGTAGCCGCGCGCCTCGGCGGCGGCGAGGAAGGACGGACGAGCAGTGAACATTGGCGAAGGACCAGAGACCCGGGAGCGCCCCTCTAGCACAATCGCGGCGGCGGCGCCATGAGCCGGCGCCTCTACCGGGCCATCGGGCTGATGAGCGGCACCTCGCTCGACGGCATCGATGCGGCCTATATCGAGACCGATGGCGCGCAGCGCGTCATCGCCGGCCCGGCCGAGACCCTCTCCTATGACGACACTTTTCGCGCAAAGCTGCGCTCGGTGCTGGGCGGTACCGGCCCTGTCGCCGAAGTGGAGCGCGAACTCACGCTCCGTCACGCCGCGGCGGTGCGCGCGCTGATCGTCAGGCACGGCATCGGCGCGGTCGATGTGGTGGGCTTCCACGGCCATACCATTCTGCACCGCCCCGACCAGCGGCGGACGTGGCAGATCGGCGACGGCGCCTTGCTGGCGAGCCTGCTCGGCGTGGCCGTCGTCGCGGATTTCCGCTCGGCCGACATCGAAGCAGGCGGGGAAGGGGCGCCTTTCGCGCCGCTCTATCACGCCGCGCTGGCGAGCGCGCTGGAGAAGCCGGTGGCCGTGCTCAATCTCGGCGGCGTCGGCAACGTTACTTGGATCGGCGATGACGATCTCCTGGCGTTCGATACCGGCCCCGCCAATGCGCTGATCGATGATTGGGCGCTGCGCCATACCGGGGCGCCGGTCGATCACGACGGCGCGCTCGCCCGCGCCGGACGGGTCGATGAGGCGCATCTCCGGCGCTTCCTGGCCCATCCCTATTTTGCCCGCCGGCCGCCCAAATCCCTCGACCGCGACGATTTCGCCGGGTTCGTTCCGGAGGGGCTCACGGCCGCCGACGGCGCCGCGACGCTCACGGCGATGAGCGCGGCGGCGGTCGCCTGCGCGATGGCGCATTTCCCGGCGCCGCCGCGGCGCTGGCTGGCGACGGGCGGCGGCCGCCACAACCCGGCGCTGATGGCGGCGCTGGCCCTACACCTTGGGGCGCCGGTCGCGCCGGTGGAGAAGGCGGGCTGGGACGGCGACGCGCTGGAGGCGCAGGCCTTCGCCTACCTTGCAGTGCGCTCGCTCGAGCGCTTGCCGCTGAGCCTGCCGGGCACGACCGGCGTTCCCGCTCCGATGGTGGGAGGCCGCCACTTTCCCGCCGCTGGCTGAAGGACGGGTTAACCAACCGTTTCCCCTTTCGCGTCAAGATCTGCCCGGCCTTTCAAGGGAGCCGGGCGGTGGCCGATCAGCAGGCCGAAGCGGGTGGCGGCAGCAAGGCGCCGATCCGTCTGGGCGAGCGCTTTGAGATCTATCCCGACCGGCCGCTGCCCGAGCTGCGGTCGCCGAATGCGGCTGGCTTCGTCGCGGTCGACCGCGACCGCCCGACGGCAAGCCTCTTCGCCCTGATTTGCGATCCCGACCAGCCGCCCCGTCATGAGGTGCTGGCGGCGCTGCACGGGCTGCGCTCGGAAGCGCTGCTGGTGCCGCATGATTGGGGCGTGATCGAGTGGCCGGCGACCGGGCGGCGGAACTTCGGCATCATCTTCGACCGTCCGACCGGCGGCCGCATCGTGCAGACGATGACTCAGACCATTCCGCCGACGCATGAGGACGAGCTCATCCACCATCTGCTGCCGTCGCTCGTCGCCTCGCTGCGCGAGCTGTTCTCGGCCGGCTTCACCCATCGCGCCATCCGCCCGACCAATCTCTTCTGGCGCGACGCGGCCCACCGCGCGCTGGTGTTCGGCGAATGCGTCAGCGCGCCGCCAGCGGTCCTGCAGCCGGTGGCCTGCGAGACCATCGAAAGCGCCATGGCGATGCCGGCGGGACGCGGCAACGGCACGCCGACGGAAGATCTCTACGCCCTCGGCGTCACCCTCATCTTCCTGCTCTTCGGCCGCAATCTCGTCGCCGCGCTCAGCGACGATCAGCTGCTCGCCGAAAAGATCGGCCGCGGCTCCTATTACGCGCTGCTGCGCGGCGAGCGGCTTGGCGGCGCCATTGTCGAGGCCCTGCGCGGTCTGCTCACCGACGACCCGCGCGAGCGCTGGAACGTGCAGGACCTGGAGATGTGGCTCGAAGGCCGCCGGCTTTCGCCCAAGCAGCCGGCGCTGGTCAAGCGCGCGGCGCGCCCGTTCGAATTCGCCGGCCATCCCTTCTATACCGCGCGGTCGCTCGCTTATGGCTTCTCGCGCGACCCGGCCTCCGCCGTCCGCACGCTGAAGGGGCCGGAATTCGAAATCTGGATGCAGCGCAGCCTCTGCGATGAGGAGCGCTCCAAGATGCTCGCGGCGGCGCTCGTCGAGGGCCACGATGTCGGCCTCACCGGCCATGACGAGCGACTGGTGGCGCGGGTCTGCATTGCGCTCGATCCGGCGGCGCCCGTCCGCTACAAGGGATTTGCCGCTGCCATCGACGGCTTCGGCACGGCGCTCGTCGCCGCGTTCCGCGGGCGCGGGTCGGTGCAGCAGATCGCCGAGGCCATGGGCGGAAGGCTGCCGCAATTCTGGTTCTCGGGGCAGGCGGGTCTCAAGCCCGAGATGGTGCCGATCCTCAAGAATTTCGAACGGCTGCGCCTCCATCTCGAGGACCGGCGCCCGGGCTTCGGCATCGAGCGCATCGCCTACGAGATGAACCCCGTGCTTCATTGCCTGTCGCCGGCGATCGAGAGCGAGTATGTCATGGAGGCTGGCGAGGTGCTGACGGCGCTCGAGCGCGTTTCGGAAAAGCGCGGCGACGACGATTTCCAGGTGGACCGCCATCTGGCGGCGTTCATCGCTGCGCGCTACCGGTCGGCTGGCAGCGATTGGATCGATGCGCTGCACAGCCCGGACCTCTCGCAGCGCGTCCTGGGCGCGCTCTATCTGCTGGCGCGCCTCCAATCCTTCAAGGGACCGCCAGCGGTGCCGGCGCTGGCCAAGCGGCTCGGCCGGCAGCTGGCGATGGTGATCGACCGCTATCACAGCCGCAGCCGGCGCAAGCGCCTCAACGCGGAGATGCCCAAAATCGTCGCCAAAGGCAATCTCGGCGACATACTCACCTTCGTCGACAACGCCGCGGATCGCGTGCGCGACTTGCAGGGCTTCCAGCAGGCGCTGCGCGACTATGCCACGATCGATCGAGAGCTGGACCTGCTGCATCTCGACGCGCCGCGGCGGCCGGAGAAGGCGGCCGAGCTCGGCGCGCGCTATGCCGCGGCCACGGCGAGCTTCCTCGCCTGGATCGTCGGGCTCTCGGTCATCGTGATGATGAGCTGAGCCATGGCGCGCGGCACCACGACGGCCAAGACACCGGGCAAGCCGGCCCGCAAGCGCCGCCAGAGCAGCGGCAGCATCCCCGTCACGCTGACGGTGATGGTCATCGTCGGGCTGGCGCTGACCGCTTTGCCGCTGTGCATTCTGGTGGTCGCCGGCCTGCTCCCGACCGCCGTTGCCGTCGTGGTCGACCGCCACCGTCGGCGCTATCTCGCGCGCACCGTAGGCGCGATGAACCTCGCCGGGGTGCTGCCGGGAGCGCTGCAGATCTGGACCGCCGGCATCAGCTTTTCGAGCCTGCAGCAGACGATCGACAGCCCCTATAACTGGCTCGTCATGTACGGCGCCGCCGCCGTCGGCTGGGTGCTTTACTTCTGCGTGCCGCCGGTGGTGGCGATGGTCATCGAGGTCAGGGTCGACGAGAGCAAGCGGCGGCTCGAAGCGCGCGCCAAGGCGCTGGTCGATGAATGGGGCGAGGAAGTGACCGGAAGGAAGGCGGACGGCTAGCGCGCTCGCCCCGGACTAACCTGGCAGCAGGCGGCGGTCCATCGCCGCGGTCTTGATCGCCTTCTGCAGCTTCTCGAAGGCGCGCACCTCGATCTGGCGCACCCGCTCGCGCGAGATGCCGTACTTCTGCGACAAATCCTCGAGCGTGGTCGGCACGTCGCGCAGCCGCCGTTCGGCAAGGATGTCGCGCTCGCGCGGCGTCAGATGCGACAGCGCCCCGCGCAAGAGATCGCGGCGCAACCCCAGCTCCTGCCGCTCGCCGAGGCTCGTCTCCTGGTCGTCGACGTCGTCGACCAGCCAATCCTGCCATTCGCCTTCGCCGTCACTGCGCAGCGGCGCATTGAGCGAATGGTCGGGTGCGGCCAGCCGCCGGTTCATGCTGACGACATCGGCTTCGGGCACGCCGAGTTCGGTGGCGATCTTGCGGACGTTCTCGGGGGAGAGGTCGCCGTCCTCGATCGCCTGAAGCTGACCCTTGAGCTTGCGCAGGTTGAAGAAGAGCTTCTTCTGCGCCGCGGTGGTGCCCATCTTCACCAGCGACCAGGAATGGAGGATGTATTCCTGGATCGAGGCGCGGATCCACCACATGGCATAGGTCGCGAGGCGAAAGCCGCGGTCGGGATCGAAGCGCTTCACGGCCTGCATCATGCCGACATTGCCTTCGGAGATGAGCTCCGAGAGCGGCAGGCCATAGCCGCGATAGCCCATGGCGATCTTGGCGACCAGGCGAAGATGGCTGGTGACGAGGCGGTGGGCGGCATCGGGGTCGGCATGCTCGCGCCAGCGCTTGGCGAGCATGTACTCCTCCTCGGGCTGCAGCATCGGGAATTTGCGGATCTCTTGGAGATACCGCGTCAGATTCCCTTCCGACGAGATGCTGGGCAGGGCGTGGGTTGCCGTCGCCATCCGCTTTACCTCGGAGCGGCCGGTCCACGGCTGGACCGATACCGCATCGCAACACATCCTAGCCCAGGGGCGGCTTCCTGTCCAATTTAGATACGCTCTAAACAGCGGATCAGGTCCGCGATATCCGCGGGCAAGTGGCTGGCGAACTGGACATATTCGCCGGTCGCGGGATGGCGGAAACCGAGCAGGACGGCGTGCAGCGCTTGGCGCGGGAAGGCGGCCACGGGCTCTCGGAGGGCGGGCGGCAGGGCGCGCAGACGGGCGACGCTCCGCTGGTTGCCATAGGTCGGGTCGCCGATGACTGCGTTGCCGAGTTCAGACAGGTGGACGCGGATCTGGTGGGTGCGCCCGGTGGCGAGCCGGCACTCGACCAGCGCGGCCGCATCCTTGAAGGCGCGCAGCACTTTGTACCTTGTCACTGCCGGTTTGCCGCCTTCGCGCACCACCGCCATTTTCTTGCGGTTCCGCGGGCTGCGGCCGATGCGCCCGGAAATCTCGCCGTCGCGCGGCTGCGGGACGCCCCAGACCGCGGCGTGATAGGCGCGATTGACGCGTCGCGCGGCAAAGTCGGCGGCGAGGCGATTGTGGGCGAGCTCGTCCTTGGCGATCACCATGAGACCGCTGGTGTCCTTGTCGAGGCGATGGACGATGCCCGGGCGGCGGACGCCGCCGATGCCGGCAAGGCTCTCGCCGCAATGTGCGAGGAGAGCGTTCACCAGCGTGCGGTCGGGATTGCCCGGCGCCGGATGGACGACGAGGCCGGCGGGCTTGTCGATCACCAGAAGGTGCGCGTCCTCGTAGAGGATGGCGAGCGCCATCGCCTGCGGCTGCGGCGTATCGGCGACCGGCGGCGGCAGCGCCAGCTCGAAGGTCTGGCCCGGTTTGACCCTCAAAGAGGGGTCGGTTATGGTCGCGCCCTCCATGGTCACCCGGCCCGCCTCGACCAGATGCTTCAAGCGGGTGCGCGACATCTGGGCGAGCCGTTCCGCCAGCAGGCGGTCAAGACGCTCGCCGGCCTCGCCCGGCTCGACGGTGACGCGCTGCACCGCCGCGCCGGGATCGGAAGGCTCGATCATCGGCCTAGACTGACGGGAAGCATGCGGGCGCTCAAGGTCCTGGTCGTCGTCATGGGCATTCTGCTGGTCGGTGGTACCGCCGCGCTCGTCGTCGCCGTCATCGAGCGGGCGCAGCAGCGCATGGCGGCGCCCGCGCCCCCAGCGCCGAGCGCCGAGCGCGGCTTCGACCGTGTCCTCGACCTGCCGCCAGGCGCCCGCGTCATTGCCGTCGAGCCCGCGGGGGACCGGCTGGTGGTGCGTGTCGCGCTCGCCGGCGGCGGCGAAGCGCTGATCCTGATCGATGCCCGGACCGGCGCGCGCCTCGGCACGGTCGAGCTGAAGCCGAACCCGGCGGGAGCAAGCAGTCCATGAATTTCCGCAGCGACAATGTCACCGGCATCGCGCCGGAGATCCTCGCGGCGATCGTCGCGGCGAATGAGGGGACCGCGCCGTCCTATGGCGCCGATGCCGTGACCGAGCGGCTCGTCCAGCGCATCGCCGCACTGTTCGAGCACGACGTGGCGGTCTTTCCGCTGGCCACCGGAACCGCCGCCAATGCGCTGGCGCTGGCGACGCTGACGCCGGCCTGGGGCGCGATCTATTGCCACGAAGCAGCGCATATCCAGACCGACGAATGCGGCGCGCCCGAATTCTTCGGCGGCGGCGCCAAGCTGCTGCCGCTCTCCGGCGCCGACGCCAAGCTCGCGCCGGCGACGGTCGCGGCGGCGATGATCGAGCCGGGCGTCGTCCATCACGTCCAGCCGGCCGCGATCAGCATCAGCGAGGCGACCGAGGCGGGAACGCTCTACCGGCCCGACGAGATCGCCGCGCTCGGCGCGCTCGCCCGCCGCCACGGGCTCGGCCTCCACATGGATGGGGCGCGCTTTGCCAACGCGGTGGCGGCGCTCGGCTGCAGCCCGGCGGAGCTCACCTGGCGTGCCGGTGTCGATGTGCTCTCGCTCGGCGCCACCAAGAACGGCGCGCTCGCCGCCGAGGCAGTGGTGTTTTTCGAGCCCAAGAAGGCAGCGGAGTTCGGCTTCCGCCGCAAGCGCGGCGGGCATCTCTTCTCGAAGATGCGCTTCCTTTCGGCGCAGCTCGAGGCCTATCTGACGGATGACCTGTGGCTGCGCCATGCCGCGCACGCCAACCGCATGGCAGCGCGCCTCTCCGGCGGCCTTGCCGCGCTGCCGGGCGCCCGCCTGCGCCACCCGACCGAAGCTAACGAAGTCTTCATCGAACTGCCCGATGTTGTGATCGATGCGCTCGCTGCCGCGGGTTGCGGCTTCTATCGCTGGGGCGGTGCCGCTTCCTCCTGCCTGCGGCTGGTCACTGCCTTCGATACCCGCGCAGCCGATGTCGATGCCTGCATCGCAACGGCGCGCGAAGCGGCTCTGGGGGCCTCGCGCGCGGCCTCCTGAAACGGCGCCGCAGGGTGGACTCGACCGCAGACCTCGCGTCGCACTCGTTCCGCAGACGGATCGGAGAGGCCGCCGAGGGCTGTCGGAGAGCCGCGCGGGACGCGGCGAAGAGCAACTCACCCCATCTCCGTCAAAAACTCGCGAAAAATTTTCTCGCGGCGTGAATTTTCCCTTGCGTCGCTACGTTTTGAGCGTATCTATGCGACTCACGACGCACTCGCACGTGCCTATGGCCCTCGTGGTTATGCAACGACGTAACGCGTCCTTTTTGGCAGAGCCGGTCGGCGTGGACCGGTCCCGAGAGGGAGGTCGATATGGTTGCAATCGCACTCAGGGCCGCAGCGCCCTGGCCTGACGAGACACCTCGGTTCATCAGGGCTGCCCGCGGCAGCGGTGGCCGAGGCGGCGTCGACCCTAGCAGTCAGATCTGAGCAACCATCCAAGCTACGGCGGACCGTCCCCGTACCTTGGATCGAAGCTTCGCTCCACCGCCTTCCAGATCGGAGGGCAGCGGTCGAGCGCGCCGGCCTGGTGAGGACCGGGGCGCCCTCTGACGACAGGATAACCAGCCGAAATGAAGAAGAAGATTGATCGCAAGATCGAGCGTAACCGTAAGATCGAGAAGTTCCTGGCCGAAAAGCAGCCGGAGACGCCCTGCCTCGTCGTCGACCTCGAGGTGGTCGCCGAGGCCTATCAGCTGCTGCGCACCTTCATGCCGATCGCGAAGGTGTTCTACGCGGTGAAGGCCAATCCCGCCGGTGAAGTGGTGGATCTCCTGCGCGGACTCGGCTCGGCTTTCGACGTGGCGAGCCGGGGCGAGGTCGATCTCTGCCTCGACCGCGGCGTCACCGCCGACCGGATCTCCTTCGGCAACACGATCAAGAAGGAGCGGGACATCGCCTACGCCTTCGAGAAGGGCGTGCGGCTCTTCGCCTTCGACAGCGGGGAGGAGTTGGAGAAGCTCGCCCGCTCGGCGCCGGGGGCGCGGGTCTTCTGCCGCATCCTCGTCGACGGGGCCGGCGCGGACTGGCCGCTCTCGCGCAAGTTCGGCTGCGCGCCGGAAATGGCGGTGGAGCTGCTGCGCCGGGCCAAGGCCGCCGGGCTCGACCCCTATGGCGTCTCCTTCCATGTCGGCTCGCAGCAGACCAATCTCGACCAGTGGGACAGCGCCGTCGGGCGCGCTGCGGCGATGTTCTCGCTGCTGGCGGAGACCGACATCAACCTGCGCATGGTCAATATCGGCGGCGGCTTTCCCGCCCATTACCGCGGCGACGTGCTCGGCGTCGAGCGCTACGCCCAGGCGGTGATGGCGGCGATCACCCGGCATTTCGGCAACGACCTGCCGGAGATCATTGTCGAGCCGGGGCGGTCGATTGTCGGCGATGCCGGCGTCATCCAGAGCGAGGTGGTGCTGATCTCGCGCAAATCCTTCGACGAGGAGAAGCGCTGGGTTTATCTCGATGTCGGCAAGTTCAACGGGCTGGCAGAGACCATGGACGAGAGCATCAAGTACCGCATCCGGACGCCGGCGGATGGCGGCCCGAGCGGCGCGGTCGTGCTGGCGGGCCCCACCTGCGACAGCGCCGACATCCTCTATGAGAAGACCGCCTACCGGCTTCCCATGGCGCTCAAGGTCGGCGACAAGGTGCAGATCCTGTCCACCGGGGCCTACACCTCGAGCTATGCCTCGGTCGGGTTCAACGGCTTCTCGCCGATCAAGACCTACTGCATCTGAGCGAGCGCGCGATCAGGAAGGGCGGCGCGGCGGATCGGCCGCGCCGCCATCACTTCGTTCAGCAGCTTCTGCTGCATGGCGGCGATGAAGGACGGAAAGTCCTGGACCTGCACCAGGAAGCCGCCGGGTCCGCCCACCACGTTCTGGTCGTAATAGCTGTCGAGCCAGGGCTCGGTCTTGAGGATGGCAAGGCCATTGATGGTCACGCCCTCCGCCGCCAGCCGGTCGCGAATCTGCTGCGGCGGCGGCCCGATATTGGCCATCCCGTCGCCCGAGACGTCGATGACCCGCCGCACCGGCTGATCGGGGACCCGCTTCAGCGCCGCTTCCGCGGCGATGAGCGCGTCGCCGATGGCGGTGAGCCCGTTGGAACTGCGCTTCGTCGCCCGCACCGTGGCGGCAAAGCGCTTGGCGCTGGCGGCATCGGCAACCCGCGTCCAGTCGACGGTCACGACCTGCTTGTCGCGATCCGACCACTCCATCACCAGCACGTCGATGGCGCCGTTATGGCCAGCGCGGATGGCGTCGATCAGCGCCGGGGTCTCGAAGGCGCGCGCGATCCCTTCATGCTGGAGCCGGTATTCGTCGGCGTCGACGCTGCCGGAGACGTCGACCGCGAGCACCAGGGCGAGATCGATGGGTGCGGCGCGCGCGGGCGCGGTTGCGAGGCTGAGGACGGCAAGGAACGCGAAGGCGAGGGGGCGGGCGAGCGGCATGGCGGCCCTTCTACGCGGGGCAGGGAGCGAGACATATGAGCCGCCGAGTGGGGCGAATCTAGGGCACCTCCCCGTTGGCGCGGTAGAGCCACAGCGTGTCGATCGCCAGCGTCACCAGCAGCGCCGCGGCGACAGCGGCGCCGGCGATGTCGAGCGGCAAGTTGCGCTCGCCGGTGGCGGCCTCGAGAGCGGCGGCGGCGAGCAGGAAGGCCGCGAGCAGCAGGCGGACCATACCGGCACTAACGCCGGCCGGCCCGTGATGCCTCACGGCAGCGCCGCCTCGATCGGCGCCGTCGGGCCGATCAGCCGCTGGCGCGCGTCGCTGTCGGCACCGGACGGGAGGGGCGCGGCGGGCGCGGCGATCCAGGCGGCGATGTCGCCGGTTGGGATCGTGCCGTGGAGATCGCGTAGCAGCATGTGATAGCCCTTGGGGTAGAGTGCGATGCGCTGCCAGCTGCGGTCGTTGGCGGGCAATCCGGCGACGAACCGAGCCACCGGGGCACGCGGCACGATCTCGTCATGCTCGCCATAGAGCAGGAACAGCGGCGTGTCGAGCGCGGGCGCGGCGGCGAGCGCCGCGCTCATCAGGTCGACGAGGCCGTTCAGCGTGTCGGAGCGCGTATCCTTGATCACCAGCGGATCGGTGCTATAGGCGCGCAGCATCGGCACATTGTCGGAGGGGTGGATGTGCACCGGCAATAAGGTTGCCGACCAATGCACCCCCGGCAGCAGCCCGGCGAGAAACAGGCCGACCCGCTCGATCGGGTTCATGGTATCGCGTCCCCAGACGGCCGGCGACACCAGGATGACGCCGTCCACCTTCGGCGGGGCGATCCCGGCGCGGCCCGAGGCGGCGAGGATGGCCACCGCGCCGCCCATGCTTTCGCCGAGCAGATAGACCGGCGTGCCGGGATAGCGCCGATGCAGCAGGGCGATCGCGGTGGCGGCGTCGGCGGCGAGCCGGCGCGCACCGAACCACCGGCCGCGGCCAGGAGCGTTGCCGAAGCCGCGCTGGTCATAGGCGTAGGTGGCGATGCCGCGCTCCGCCCAGAGCCGCGCCGGCACGGCAAAGGCGTTGGAATAGTCGTCGAAGCCATGCAGCGCCAGCACCACCGCCGCAGGCGCACCGGTCGGCAACCACGCACGCAGCGGCAGCACCGCGCCGTCGGCGGCGATCAGGCGGCCGCCAAGAAGCCGCGGCGCGGGCAAAGCCGTCGCCGCGCCTGCGGCGGCAAGCTGTGGCCGCGGTACCTCGGTCTCCGAGGGCGCCGACTGACAAGCGGCGAGCAGCGCGGCGAGGCAACAGGCGAGGACAAAACGCATGACCGCTCCCGGCAAAGGCGGGAGCCTCGCGCCGTCTTGGTTAATCAGCCGTAAAGAGCAGAGTCGCGCTGCGGCGATGTCGCACGGGCCGAACCATGTTGCCGCCACCGCGGCGAAGGCTTCATAATCGCGCCACTCAACCGCAGCGACGCGAAGAGGCGAGAGAATGCGATCAGCACCTGTCATTGTTGCCCTGGCCCTCGTCGGCGGCCTTGTCGGGACCGCCGCGCTGGCGGCGCCGAAGGAGCCGCCGGCCTGTGCCGCGCTCACCTTCCGGCCAGTGCCGTCGGGTTTGTCGGACGGCGAGCAGAACGCCGGCCTCTACAAGTCGCGTTTCGGTCGGATCGAAGTGATGGCGACGGTGAAGAACGGCGAGCCCGAAGACTATTACGTCGAAGTCAATGGCAAGCCCCCGGCCAAGCTCGAAGGGACGCTGCCGGCCAGCATCGGCGCCTGCGCCAAGGCCAAGCGGCTTGGGCCGGTCAGCAACCCGCCGGAGCACTGCCTCGGCGACAAGCTTGCGGTGCTGATCGATCACACCACCGAGAAGCGCTACGTCGTGCTTTACGCCCATCGCAGCGGCGAGTGGCATTTCTGCAGCGCCGGCGGCGCGTGACGCGAGCGCGCCGCGCCGTCGCTTTGCGCGTTCAGCGCACGACGCCGGCGGTGGCGACGGGTGCCGGCGTCCGGGCGGGGACGGGGATCAAGGCGTCGGCGTAGAGCGCACGGTCCGATAGCACCTTCTCGGCCGTTTCGAGTTCGATCCGGTGGTCCTCATGGGCGCCGGGGCAGAGGTCGCGCAGCTGCTGCCAGCCGGCATCGTCGAGCTTCGCCCGCGGCTCCTCCAATTGGGCACGGAGGCTGCCGCCGCTGCGCGACAGCGCCGCGGCGATGCCATCGGCGTCGTCCGGGAGCTTGGCGGTGCAGACCGTCGGGACGACCCCGTGCTTATGAAGGATGTAGCCCCCGGGCGTCACCAGCCGCGCCCAAGTGATGGTCAGCTCGCCGTCATTGGGCATGCGTTGGACGTTCTGAACCGTGCCCTTGCCGTAGGAGGAGGTGCCGACGACGACGGCACGGCCGGTATCCTGCAGCGCCGAGGCGACGATCTCCGATGCCGAAGCCGAGCCGCCATTGATCAGCACCGCCAGCGGCAGCGTCTCGACCGTGCGATGGGGCGCGGTGAAGGACTGGACGCTTTCGGGCACGCGGCCGACGGTCGAGGAAATCGGCTGCCCGTCGAGAAACAGGCTGGCCACCTCGATCGACTGGTCGAGCAGCCCGCCGGGGTTGCCGCGCAGGTCGAGGATGATGCCGCGCATATCGCCGCCGAGATCGCGATGGGCCTGGCGCAGCAGTTCGGCGAGGTTGTCGCCGGTCTCCTGGTTGAAGCTGCTTACCCGCAGGATGGCGATGCCGTGATCCTCCGTCAGCACGACGCTGGGCGGAACGATGCGGGCGCGGTGCATCGAAAACGAGATGTCGACGCCGGCGCGCGCGATCTCGAGCGCCACCACGCTGTCGGCAGGGCCGCGCAGGCGCTGCGCCACATCTTCGCGGTTAAGGGCGCTGACCTCGATGCCGTCGATGGCGAGAATGCGGTCGTCGACGCGCAGCCCGGCGGCGGCGGCCGGCGTTTCCGGCAGCACCTCGACGATGCGGACATCAGGGCCGTCGGAGTTGAGGGTAACGCCAATGCCGCCGAAGCCGTCGCGCGCGGCGCGGCGCTCCTCCGCCACGTCGGGCGGAGCATAGTGCGAGAACCGATCGAGAACCGTCATGCTGCCGTCGAGCAGAGTCTCTTCGAGACGGTCGGTCGAGAGCGCGGCGAGCGCCCGGGAGCGCGCCTGGGCGGCGGCGGCGATCTCCTGGGTGAGCGACGCCCAAGCCGCGGCATCGCTCGGCGCGGGCGTGGCAAAGCGGAGTGTGTGCTCGCCCTGATGCAGCACGACGAAGTTCCCTTGCCACTGGACCGACAGTGAGGCGTCCACCGAGGCAAGGTTCTGCAGACCGGCAACCGCCAGGTCGCGGGCCGTCACCGGCTCGAGATAGTACTTGGCAATGCTTTTATAGGCTTCGTCGAACAGCAGCACCTGCTGCTGGTCGGCCGAGGGCGCCGCCGGTGCCGAACCGCAACCGTTCAGCGCCAGCAGGCACAAGGCGGCGGTCACGTGCCGGAGGCGGGGAGGTTTGCGCAAGGTGGTCATCAGAGCGCGGAAGATTCGACCCCGGCAGAGATTAGCGGCGGCGTCTTCCCGGGCGAGAGCGGCGGCACAATCGCGCGACGGAAGAAGCGCATTCTGGCGTGCGGGTCGCGGCTCTTGCAAGCGAATTCCCGGGCGGGATTTGATTGCCTGCCATTACGCCACGGCAGCCCTTAAGATCGCGTTGCCGATCGCCCGCGCCGCGCCTTCCCGGGGCGCCGCTCCTCTTCTCGCTGCTCGTCGACCGCGAAGATCAGCCCGCCGGTGACGGCATTGGCCTCGGCGAGGCGGACGGTGAGCGGGTCGCCCAGCGTGTAGACGCGGCCCCACCGGCGCCCGACCAGGCGATGCCGCTTCTCGTCGTGATCGTAGTAGTCGCTCGGCAGCGTGCTGATCGGAATGAGTCCGTCCGCGCCGGTCTCGGCCAGGGTGACGAAGAGGCCGGCGCGAGTGACGCCGTTGATCCGCCCGGCGAAGGTGGCGCCGACGCGCTCGGCGAGGAAAGCGGCGGTATAGCGGTCGACCGCGCTGCGCTCGGCGGCGGCGGCACGCCGCTCGGTCATCGAGATGTGCTCGGCGACGGCGGCGAACTCCGCGGCCTCGGCGGCGGGCAGGGCGCCGCCGCCGAAGTCGTGCCCGCCGATCAGCGCGCGGTGCACTTCGAGATCGGCATAGCGGCGGATGGGCGAGGTGAAATGGGCATAGCGCTTCAGCGCCAAGCCGAAATGGCCGACGTTCTCCGGGCTGTAGACCGCCTGCGCCTGGCTGCGCAGCACCAGCTCGCTGATCAGCGTGGCGTAGGGCGTGTTCGCGGCCCGCCGCAGGATCTCGCTGAAATGCCGCGGCTGCACCAGCTGACCTTTGGCCAGCTTGAGCCCGTGAATGCCGATGCCGTCGAGAAAGTCGCTGAGCGCGGCGAGCTTGGCCGGGTCGGGCCGGTCGTGAACCCGGTACATGCAAGGCTGCTTCAACCCCTCGAGCGCCTCGGCCGCGGCGACGTTGGCGGCGATCATGAACTCTTCGATGAGGCGATGGCTGTCGAGGCGCTGGCGCGGCTCGATGCGGGCGACCCGGCCGCCGGGATCGAGCAGGATGCGCCGCTCCGGCAGGTCAAGGTCGAGCGTGCCGCGTCGGCGCCGGGCATGCCCGAAGGCGGCATAGGCGCCGTAGAGCGGCCGCAGCACCGGTGCGAGGAGCGGGCGTGTCAGCTCGTTCGGCCCGCCGTCGATCGCCGCTTGCACCTCCTCGTAGGTGAGCCGCGCCGCCGAGCGCATCAGCCCTCGGACGAAGCGATGGCGGTGGACGCGGCCCTCGCTGTCGAGCCAGAGATGAACGGCAAGACAGGCGCGGTCGACGCCGGGCTTCAGCGAGCACAGCTCGTTCGACAACGCCTCCGGCAGCATCGGCACGACGCGGTCCGGGAAATAGACGGAGTTGCCGCGCTCGCGGGCGGTGAAGTCGAGCGCGTCGGCCGGCCGCACGTACCAGGCGACATCGGCGATCGCCACCAGCGCGTGCCAGCCGCCGGACTCGGCGGGATCCGGCTCGGCCCAGACCGCGTCGTCGAAATCGCGGGCATCGGCGCCGTCGATGGTGACGAGGGGAATGTCGCGCAGGTCGGTGCGCGTGCCGAGCGTCACCGGCTGCGCCGCTTCGGCGAGCTCCAGCGCTTCGATCGGGAACGCCGTCGGTATGCCATGAGCGTGGATGGCGATAAGGCTGAAGGCGCGGGGATCGGCGCTGTCGCCGACGCGCTCGACAACGCGGGCCTGGGGGAGGCCGAGACGGCGCCCGGCCAGCACTTCGGCGACGACGATCTCGCCATCGGCGGCACCGGCCGTGTCGCCCTCGGCGATGCGGAACTCGGCGCGGAGCTTGCGGTCGGTCGGCTCGAGCCGGCCGCCATCGCGCTCGCGGCGAAAGACGCCGAGCACGCGGTCCGCCGCGCCGCCCAGAGCGCGAATGACGCGCGCCTCGTAGGTGCCGTCGTCGAGGCGGACGAAGCGGACGGCGGCGCGCTCGCCGATGGCGAGCGCCGGCGCGCCGCGCTCGGCAACGACATAGATGGCGGGGAGGTGCGGCGCATCGCGCCAGGCGAGCGGCTTGCCGCGCATTTCGCCGTCGAGATCGACATCGGTGATCTCGATGACGCCGATCTCGGGCAGCTCGGCGATCGGGATGAAGCGCCGCTTGGGGCCGCGCTCGACCGAGCCGCCCCGCTCGACCTCCTTGATCAGGCCCTTCAGCGCGACGCGCGCCGCGGGCGGCACCTTGAAGGCCCGCACCAGGTCGCGGCGGGAGACCGGCGTCGGGCTGGTCGCGATGAAATCGAGAATCTCCTCGCGCGTCGGCAGACGGCCCAGAGCGCGGCGGCCGCCTTGCGGGGCGCGGTCACTCCGCGGCTCGGCGTGTCGCTTTGGCTTGCCCTTTCTTGCGGGCGGGCGCCTTGGCACGGGTGGCTTTTCCTTTCTTGTCTCCGTCGCCTGGCGCGGCGGGGGGCTTGGTCTTCGCCGGTTTCGGCGCCGGCTTGGGCTTGGCTTTGCCCGTGGCTTTGCTCCGCTCGTCCAGCAGTGGGATCGCCTGCTCGAGCGTCACCGCCTCGGGCTCGACGTCGCGCGGCAGGGTGGCATTGACGCCGCCATGACTGACATAAGGGCCATAGCGGCCGCTGAACAGATTGACCGGCGCGTTGTCGGCGGGATGGTTGCCGAGAACGCGCAGCGGCGTCGGCGTGCGCCGGCCGCCGCCCTTCTTCGGCTCGGCCAGCAGGCTGACGGCGCGGTTGATGCCGATCGTCAGCACGTCATCCTCGCCACGCAGCGAGCGGAATTCGTCGCCGTGCTTGATGTAGGGCCCGAAACGGCCGATGCCGGCGACGATGGTCTTGCCGTCGGTGGGATGGACGCCGATCTCGCGCGGCAGCGACAGCAGCTTCATCGCCTGGTCGAGCGTCACGTCCGCCGGCGACAATCCTTTCGGCAGCGAGACGCGCTTGGGCTTCTCCGACTCGTCGCCGAGGCCGCGCTGGACGTAGTAGCCATAGGGCCCCTTGCGCAGGGTGACCGGCAGCTGGGTGGCGGGATCAAGGCCAAGCTCGCGCGGGCCGACCGGCTCGGCGCCGTTCTCGCCATTGCCGTTCTCGACCGCAAGCGGCCGCGTATAGCGGCACTCGGGATAGTTCGAGCAGCCGATGAAGGCGCCGAACTTGCCGAGCTTGAGGCTCAGCCGGCCGGCGTTGCAGCCGGGGCAGAGGCGCGCGTCGCGCCCGTCAGGCAACGGCGGGAAGAAGTGCGGACCGAGCTCCTCGTCGAGCGTATCGATCACCTGGGTGATCGACAGATCCTTGGTGCCGGTCACCGCGGCGGAGAAGTCGCGCCAGAAATCCTCGAGCACCTTCTGCCAGGAGACGCGCCCGTCCGAGATCTCGTCGAGCTTGTTCTCGAGCTCGGCGGTGAAATTGTATTCGACGTAGCGCTCGAAGAAGCTCTCGAGAAAGGCGGTGACGACGCGGCCGCGGTCCTCGGGAATGAAGCGCTTCTTGTCGAGACGGACGTAGTTGCGGTCTTGCAGGACCTGCAGGATCGAGGCGTAGGTCGAGGGCCGGCCGATGCCCAGCTCCTCGAGCTTCTTGACGAGGCTCGCTTCGGTGTAGCGGGGCGGCGGCTGGGTAAAATGCTGCTGCGGGTCGACCGCGCCGCGCCGCAGCGCATCGCGCTCCTTGAGCGGCGGCAGGCGGCGGTTCTGCTCGTCCTCCTCGGCGTCGTCCTCGTCTTCGCGATAGAGCGTGAGGAAGCCGTCGAAGAGAACGGTCGAGCCGGTGGCGCGGAACTGGAGCGTGCGGTCGGGCGAGGCGATGTCGACAGCGACCTGGTCGATCACCGCCGGCGCCATCTGACTGGCGACCGCGCGCTTCCAGATCAGCTCGTAAAGCGCCAGCTGGTCCGGCTCGAGGTCGCGCCCGATCTTGTCCGGCAGGCCGAAGAGGTCGGTCGGGCGGATCGCCTCATGCGCCTCCTGCGCGTTCTTGGCCTGCGTCTTGTAGATCCGCGGCTCGTCCGGCCGGTAATTGGCGCCGTAGCGCGTCTCGATGAGCCGGCGCGCTGCCTCGATCGCTTCGCCCGACATGGCGACGCCATCGGTGCGCATATAGGTGATGAGGCCCACCGTCTCGCCGAAGATGTCGACGCCTTCATAGAGGCGCTGCGCGACGCGCATGGTGCGGCTGGCGCCGAAGCCCAGCTTGCGCGACGCTTCCTGCTGCAGGGTGGAGGTGGTGAAGGGCGCCGGCGGATTGCGTCGGGACTGCTTCTTCTCGATCGCCGACACGGCGTAGGTCGGCTGGCGGAGGATGCGCTCCGCGGCGGCGCGCGCGTCCGCTTCGCTGGCGAGATCGAACTTCTCCAGGCGCTTGCCGTCGAGATGGGTGAGGCGGGCGGTGAAGCGGTCGCCCGACGGCGTCTCGAACTCGACCTCGACCGTCCAGTACTCGCGTGCCTTGAACGCCTCGATCTCGCTCTCGCGCTCGCAGATGAGGCGGAGCGCCACCGATTGCACCCGGCCGGCCGAACGGCTCCCGGGCAGCTTGCGCCACAGCACCGGCGAGAGGGTGAAGCCGACGAGGTAGTCGAGGGCGCGGCGGGCGAGATAGGCCTCGACCAGCTCGCGGTTGAGCTCGCGGGGATGGCGGAAGGCGTCGAGCACCGCCGATTTCGTGACCTCGTTGAAGACCACCCGCTTGACGTCGACGCCCTTGAGCGCCCGGCGATTCTTCAGGACTTCCTGGATGTGCCAGGAGATGGCCTCGCCTTCGCGATCGGGGTCGGTGGCGAGATAGACATGGTCGGCGCCCTTGACCGCCTGGGTGATCTCCTGGAGGCGCTTTTCCGCCTTGCCTGCCACCTCCCAGGACATCGCGAACTGCTCGTCCGGCCGCACCGAGCCGTCCTTGGGCGGCAGGTCGCGGACATGGCCGTAGCTCGCCAGGACCTTGAAGCCCTTGCCGAGGTACTTGTTGATGGTCTTCGCCTTGGCGGGCGACTCGACGATGACGACGTTCATAGCGTTAATTTCGGTCCCAAAGCCGGGCACAGATAGTTCCGCAAGTTGGTTAAAGCAAGGCTACCGCGAGCGGCGTTCCCTGGTCCGGGCTTACATGGACCTTGAGTGCTATTATGCAACATATTGATATTGAACATCTTTATATCGTCACCCGACCAGCG
>DASQSR010000076.1:0-8257 GCA_035642295.1 Allostellaceae bacterium
CTCGCAAGCGCCACTTGATGCGGCCGCCTGTCGCCGCTGACGGTTGCCCTCTTGATCGTTGAGACAACGGCACTGCCGCCAGACGGCGTTCAACGTCAGGTTCCGGCGCCGCGTGCCCAATCATGCTCTCACTTGGACAGGACCTTGGCTTGATCGATGGCCTCGAGGCTGCCCTCGCGACTGTGAAGCGGCCCCCTCCAAAGGGCGTCGTTCTTCACGGAATCGTATCTGTTTCTTGGAAGGGTATGGTACGTTTGGTTGAGGGGGGAGTGGGTAATGAAACTAAGATATTGCGCGATGGCCTCTCGACGGATTTCACTCGTTTTTGTTGTTTTCCTGGGGTCCGCAGTTTTATTCAGTGTGGCGGCCTGCGCTACCCGAACCATTTACAACGTGACCGACCATCCCGTGCCTGCAGCCGCGCGGACGCTGCCGCTGCACCAAATCGACCAGGCAATCACGGACGCTGCGGTTTCGTACCACTGGCGCGTCGAGGATACCGGACCGGGGCAGATCAAGGCCACCTACGAGCGCGACTCCCACCAGGCGGTCATCGCCATTAACTATTCGCAGAGCGCCTACAGCATCGTGCTGGTCAGTTCCGCCGACCTGCGGCAGGAAGACGGCAGGATCGATCGTCACTACAACCACTGGATCCGCAAACTCGAAAAGAGCATCGACGAGCGGCTGAAAGCGGCGCCGCAGGCGCTCAAATGAACGAAGGCAGCCCAGTTCTGCCGCTGTGGCCGGGGGAAGTGTCGGGAGCCGCCGCGACGTCGTTGCGCTTTCGGGTCGAAGACTGGGCGGCATGCCGCGTGCTCGTGCCGAACCAGGTGGAATGGTCGGGGGCTGCGATCCGCGCCGCGGGGAGCGCCGCGCCGCCGGCGTTGCCGGTGCTTCTTCGCCGCCGCGTGAGTGCGATCGGGCAGCGGGCGTTTGAGGCCGCTTCGCGGCTCTCCGCCAGTGCAGAGGCGCGATTTGTCTTCTGCTCGCGCCATGGTGAATACCGCCGCACACAGGGCCTGCTCGAGGCGCTCGCCGCGGCCGAGCCGGTCTCACCGGCCGATTTCAGCCTTTCCGTTCACCACGCGCTGGCGGGGCTGCTGTCGATCGCCCGCCGCGCCGGCGCCGGGCACACCAGCGTGGCCGCCGGCAGCGACAGTTTCGGCTATGGCCTGCTCGAGGCCGCCACCTGCCTCGCGGCCGGTGACGAGCAAGAAATTCTGCTGGTCTATTTCGATGAGCCGCTGCCGGCAGACTATCCAGCGCTCTCCGAGGGAGAGGACGCCTTCGTTGCGGCCTTCCTGCTTCGGCCCGCGCGTGGCGGCGCCGGCGACATCGCGTTGTTCGCCGGCCCCCCCGACGAGACTGTGCCGCGGCGCTCGGCAACCGAGCAGGCCCGCGATTTCGTCGGCTTTCTCGGTTCCGAAGCGGCCGAGCGCCACTCGCGCGGCGGGCGCGTTCAGTGGCGATGGCGTCGTGAGAGTGCTTAGTCGCCTCGATTACGCCTGGCGGCTCGCAGCGACCGGCCTTGCCTTCGCCGCGCTTGGCCTCGGCGGCTTCGTCATGGCCCTGACCGTCATTCCCCTGTTCACCTGCGCGATCGGCGATGGCCGCGCTCGCGAGCGGCGCGCTCAGGGGATCATCCGGGCGAGCTTCCGGCTCTATGTCCTCATGCTGCGCCGGCTGGGCGTGCTCAGCCTCGAGATCGCGGGCGAAGAGCGCCTCGCTTCGTGCCGCGGCACGCTCGTCATCGCCAATCACCCGACGCTGCTGGACGTGGTGCTGATCATGGCGCTGCTGCCGAACGCGCAATGCGTGGTGAAGCATCAGCTCTGGCGCCATCCCTTGCTGGGACCGGTGGTGCGGGCGGCGGGATATCTCAGGAACGACCGGGATGCGGAAGCGCTCATCGAGAGCTGCCGCATTGCGGTCGCGTCGGGCAGCAATCTCATCATCTTTCCCGAAGGGACGCGCTCGGTGCCGGGACATCCGCTCCGCTTCCAGCGCGGCTTTGCGCATATCGCCACGCTGACCGGCGCCGATCTGCAGCTCGTCACCATCACCTGCGATCCCGTCACCCTGGTCAAGGGCAAGGCCTGGTATGCCATTCCGGACCGGCGGCCGGCCTTCCGCGTCGAGATCGGCGAAAGGCTGGAGACCGCAGCCTTCCTCGCCGGGCCAAGCCGGGCGCGGGGAGCGCGCAAGATGGTCGCGCATCTCGAAGCTTATTACCTGGGAAAATTGCAGCATGGGTAGTCGCGATCTGGAATTCGAGCTCAAGCAGCTGATCGTCAGCGCGCTGAACCTGGAGGATATCGCGCCGCAAGACATCGACAGCGAGGAGCCGCTCTTCGGCGACGGGCTCGGGCTCGATTCGATCGACGGGCTCGAGCTTGGCATGGCGATCCGCAAGACCTATGGCATCACGCTCGATTCCAAGAAGGAAGAGGTGCGCAAGATCTTTTTCAACGTGAAGAGCATTGCGGCCTTTGTTGCCAGCCGAAAGGGAGCCTCCCCGTGAAATCCAGGAGCGAAATTCTGGCGACGCTCAGCGACTATCTCCAGGACCTGTTCGAGCTGCCGGCGGAAAAGATCACGCCTGCGGCGCTGCTGCGCGAGGACCTCGACCTCGACAGCATCGACGCCGTGGAACTCGTGGTGAAGCTGCAGGAATACACGGGCAGGAAGATCTCGCCGAGCGATTTCAAATCGGTGCGCACGGTGGGCGACGTGGTCGAGAAGGTCTATGCACAACTTGCTCAAGGCGCCTAAGTTCCGCGTCGTCCTGGCGGCTCTCGGCATCCTCTATCCCTTTCTCGTCTATTTCGGGCTGGGGCATTTCCCGCCATCGGCGCTGGTTCTCGCGCTGCTGGCGGTGTTCGCCCTCAAGCTCGTTCTCGATCGCCATTCCGGGCCGCGGCACGAACCGATGACCCTCCTGCTCTGCCTTCTCGGCGGCGCCGTCCTGCTGGTTCTCATGATCGCCGTGTCGCCGCTGGTGGCGCTGAAATCCTACCCCGTGCTCGTCAGCCTCGGCTTCGCCGCGGTGTTCTCGGCCTCGCTGCTCTGGCCGCCGACGATCGTCGAGCGGATCGCCCGGCTGCGCGACCCGGATCTTCCCGCATCGGCCATCCCCTATCTGCGCCGGGTCACCTTGGCCTGGCTGGTCTTCTTCTTCGTCAACGCCGCGATCTCCACCGCCACGGCGCTGAGCGGCAGCGTCGCGCTCTGGACGCTTTACAACGGGTTCATCTCCTACGTCATCATGGGCGCGCTGTTCGCCGGGGAACTGATCGTCCGCTTCTACCTCAACCCTGGTTGAACCGAGGCATCGCGCTGCTGACCTTCGCGGAAATTCTGGACGACACGCGCCCCGGCTCGCATCGGGTCGCCTGCCGCAACGGCGAGCGCATCGACCTGGCGCAGCTGCGGGGCGAAGTCGCGCACAATGCCGAAAACTTCGAACGTCTCGGCGTGCGCCGCGCGGTCCTGCACTGCGAGGACGGCTATGGCTTCGTCGTCGCGCTGCTCGCGCTGCTGCGGATCGGCGCCGATATCGTGATGCCGCCCAATCTGCAGCCGGGGACGATCGCCGGGCTTTGCGACAGGTTCGATGCGATCGTGACCGACCAGGCGGCTTCGGCCCTGGCGCGCCGCATCGCGCTCGAGCCGGCGGCGCCGAGCGCGCGCCCCTTCCGGTTCGATGCGTCGCTGAGCCGCATCGATTTCTTCACCTCGGGCTCGACCGGCGCCATGAAGCGCCTGGAAAAGCGCGCAGCGATGCTCGAGCGCGAAGCCGCCATGCTCGAGCGTCGCTGGGGCGAGCGCATCCCCGACGCCACCCACCTGGGCACGGTCACGCATCAGCATATTTTCGGCCTTGCCTTTCGGATCGTCTGGCCGCTGCTGTCCGGCCGGCCGTTCGACGGGGCCGTGCATTTCGCCTGGGAGACGCTGCTCGGCCAATTGCCGCGCGGCGCGGTCGTCGTCTCGAGCCCCGCTCATCTCAGCCGTCTCGGCGGGCTTTCGCCGATCGCTCCGGAACGTCGGCCCGCCCTGATCTTCACCGCGGGCGCGCCGCTTCCGGCCGCAGCGGCGCGCGATTGCACGGCGATCATCGGCGGGACGCTGGTCGAAATCTTCGGCAGCACCGAGACCGGCGCCTTCGCCTGGCGCAGCGGCCCGGATCAGCCGCTCTGGCACCCCCTGCCCGGGGTCGAGGTGTCGAGCAGCGCGGCGGGGCTGCTGCAGGTCCGGTCGCCGGCGCTGGCCGATGGCGAATGCTGCGCGCTGGCGGACCGGATCACGCCGGCGGAAGGCGGCTCATTCCGCTTCGAGGGACGCGCGGACCGTATCGTCAAAGTGGAAGGCAAGCGGGTGAGCCTCCAGAAGCTCGAGCAGGACCTGATCGCGCTGCCGTGGATCGGGGCTGCCGCGGTGGTACCGGTCACCGGCGAGCGCGTGGTCCTCGGCGCCGTGGTGGCGCTGTCGCAGGCGGGTTCGGCGGAGCTGTCCCGGCTCGGCAAGTTCCGCTTCGAGCGCCTGCTGCGCCGCGCGCTGGCGACGAGCCACGATGCGGCAGCGCTGCCGCGGCGGTGGCGCTTCGTGAGCGAGCTGCCGCTGGACGGGATGGGAAAGCGGCGCAGCGCCGATCTCCTGGCGCTGCTGGAGGCTTCGGCATGATCGGCGCCGCAACCGACGTGCCGACCGAACCGACGATCCGCGAGGTCCGGCGCTCGGAAAAGTCCGTCGAGCTGGCGCTGCTGGCGCCGCGCTCGATGCTTTACTTCTCCGGCCATTTTCCCGGACACCCCATTCTGCCGGGCGTGGTGCAGGTGGATTGGGCGATCCGCCTCGCCCGTCGCTTCCTGTCGCTCGAGAAAGCGGCGGCGCGCAGCATCCAGGTGAAGTTCCGCAAACCGATGCCGCCGGAGACGGCCATGGTCCTGGCGCTCGCGATCGATGCCGGCGGGCGCCTTGCCTTCGAATACCGCGACGGCGAGGGGATCTGCTCCTCCGGCCGGATAGGCTTCTGAGCGCCATGTTCCAGCCCTGCGCCATCATTCCGAGCCGGAACCATCACGAGGCGGTACCCGACATTGTCGCCGCTCTGCGCGGCCACGGGCTCGCCGTCTTCATCATCGACGATGCCAGCGACGAGCCCGCGCGCTCCGCCCTCGCCGCCCTTGCCGCGCCCGAGCGCGGCGTCCACGTGCACCGCTTGCCGGCCAATCAAGGGAAAGGCGGCGCGGTAATCGCCGGGTTCGAGCTCGCCGCGGCCGCCGGATACCGTCACGCGCTGCAAATCGACGCGGACGGCCAGCACGACCGTGCGGCCCTGCCGCAGCTCCTGGCGGCCGGCCGCGCTCACCCCGACGCGATCATCCTCGGCGCCCCGATCTATGACGCGAGCATGCCGCTTGGCCGTCGCATCGGCCGTAACATCACGCACTTCTGGATCGGCGTCGAGACGCTGAGATGGCGCCGCCTCGACAGCATGTGCGGGTTCCGCATCTATCCGCTGGCACCGACGCTGGCACTGCTGCGGCAAGAGCGCGTCGGCCGGCGGATGGACTTCGATCCGGACATCCTCGTCCGCCTGCTCTGGCGCGGCGTCGCTCCGGTCACCGTCCCGGTACGGGTGATCTACCCCGAAGGAAACACGTCCAATTTCCGCATGCTGCGGGACAATTGGGCGATCAGCCGGATGCATACGCGGCTGGTTTTCACCATGCTGCCTCGCCTGCCCTCGATCCTGCGCCGGAGGCGCGAGCGGCGCCAGGCACCGGCCCATTGGGCCCGGCTCGCCGAGCGCGGCGCCGATTGGGGCTTGCGCCTCCTCGCGGCGGTCTATCGCCTGCTCGGGCGGCGCGCCTGCCTCGCGCTGATCCTCCCCGTCGTGGTCTATTTTCACCTGACCGGCAGCGCGCAGCGCCGCGCCTCGCGCAACTTTCTGCGCCGCGCCTTCGCCGCGCAGGGGGCGGCGCGCGAGCCGGGTCGGCTCGACACGCTGCGGCATTCCCTCGGCTTTGCCCGCAAGGCGCTCGAGACCTTCGCCGCCTGGATCGATGCCGGGGACCGCACGCCGGTGTCGCTCGCGGACCCGGCGGAGGTGGAGCGGGCCTTCGCCGGGGAGCGCGGCGTCCTCCTCATCGTCTCGCATCTGGGCAATGCCGATCTCAGCCGCGCCGCGCTCGATCGCGAACGCCGCGCGCGGCTCACCGTGCTCGTCCATACGCGGCATGCCGAGAATTACGCGCGGTTGCTCCGGCGCTTCCGGCCGGAAGCGTTGATGAACACGCTGCAGGTGACCGAGCTGGATCCCGCGACGATGATCGCGCTCGAGCAGAAGATCGCGGGCGGCGGCTGGCTCGCGATTGCCGGCGACCGCACGCCGGTTCAAGGCGAAAGCCGGACGAGCCGGGTTCCTTTCCTGGGCGAGGAGGCCAGCTTCCCGCAAGGCCCCTATCTCCTCGCCCATCTGCTCGACTGCCCGGTCTACCTCATGTTCTGCCTGCGCGACCGGGAGACCTACCGCCTCCATTTCGAGCGCTTTGCCGAGCGTATCGAGCTGCCGCGGACCGGCCGCGATCGGGCGCTCGCCGACTGGGCCGCGCGTTACGCCGGGCGGCTCGAGGCCCACTGCCTCAGCGATCCCTTTCAGTGGTACAACTTTTTCGATTTCTGGACGCCCGCACCTGACAAGGCAGGCACGCGATGATTTCGGCGGAAGTCACGGTGAAGACGCAGTTTTATGACCTCGATCCGATGCAGGTGGTGTGGCACGGCAATTATGTGCGCTTCCTCGAGCAGGCGCGCTGCGCGCTGCTCGACAAGATCGCCTTCAATTACGAGGAAATGTCGCGCACCGGCTATATCTGGCCGGTGGTGGACATGCGGATCAAGTACCTCAAGCCGCTGCGCTTCGGCCAGGAGGCGAAGGTCATCGCCAGCCTCCTCGAGTACGAGAACCGCCTCAAAATCGGCTATCGCCTGACCGATCTCGCCAGCGGCGAGACCACCACCAAAGCGCATACGATTCAGGTCGCCGTCGACGTCGCCACCGGCGAGCTCTGCTATGAGACGCCGGCGGTTCTGCGGGAGAAGGTGCAGAGCCTGCTATGATCCGGAGGCTCTCGCTCGCGCTCTGTCTCGCCGCGCTCGCACCGCTGCTCGCCTTCGGCCGGCCGCCCGAGCCGCAGCCGCTCCATCGCGGCGAGTGGCTGTCCGGACGCTTCGTCCAGGAGCGGCACCTGGCGGGGCTCGCCGCGCCGCTGCACAGCGAAGGGCATTTCCTGCTCGCCGCCGGCAAGGGGCTGGTGTGGCACAGCGAGAAGCCCTTCGACACCGCGGTGGTGATGACCGAGGCAGGGCTGCTGCAGCTCGTCAACGGCCAGGAGTCGCAGCGCCTGCCGGCCACGCGCATGCCTTTCCTGGCGCAGCTCTACGACATGCTCGGCGCGGCGCTGGGCGGCGATTGGAGCGCCTTGGCGCGCACCTTCTCGATCCAGCGCCAGACAAGAGCCAGCGGATGGACGATCACGCTGACGCCGTTGCGCCACGGGGACGCCGCTCCGCCGCTGCAGTCCATCACCCTTGCCGGCAGCGCCTTCGTCGACCGGATCGAATTCCGCCGCCCCAACGGCGATTGGGACGAGCTCAGCCTCTCGGAGCAATCCCGTTCCTCGGCGCCGCTTCCAGAGGCCGAGGCGAAACTGCTCCAGATGGACGGCCCGTGAAGCGTGCCGCGCTGTTGTGGCTGCTGGTGGTGCTCGGCGCCTCGGCCTACCTGCTGGTGCGCGTCGTGAGCGGCGTGCCGTTCCAGAGCGATTTTGCCGCGCTCCTGCCGCAGGAAGAGCGCGATCCGGCGGTGCAGCAGGCCAAGGACCGCGTGGCGAGCATGCTCAATCGCCGCATCCTGGTGCTCGTCGGCCATCGCGACCGCAGCACGGCCCGCGCCGCCGGCGCCGCGCTCGCCGAAGCGCTGCGGGGCTCGGGGCTCGTCGCCTCGGTCACCTACGAAATCGCGGACGACGGACCGCGCCGTCTGGCGGCGGCCCTCTTCCCCTATCGCTTCGGGCTGCTCACGGCGGCCGATCGCGTCCGGCTGGAGCAAGGACGCGGCGAGGAGATCGTCGCGCGGGCGCTGGCGACCGTCTACGGCCCCATGGGGTTCGCCGGCGGCGCGATGCTGCGGCAGGATCCGTTCCTGCTGCTGCCCACCTATCTCGCCGATCTGCCGCGGCCGCTGCCC
>DASQSR010000077.1:0-3956 GCA_035642295.1 Allostellaceae bacterium
GCGCGATGCCGATACCGGCGTTGCCAAATGGGTCTTCCAAATGACGCCGCATGACGAATGGGATTATGACGGCATCAACGAGATGATCCTGGCCGACATCCCGGTCAATGGGAAGATGACCAAGGCGCTCGTGCATTTCGATCGCAACGGCTTCGGCTATACGCTCGACCGCGCGACCGGCGCGCTGCTGGTCGCCCAGAAATTCGATCCCAAGGTCAATTGGGCGACGCATGTCGACATGGAGACCGGCCGGCCGCAAGTGGTGGCTGAGTACAGCACTCAGGCGGGCGGCGCAGACCACAACACCAAGGACATCTGCCCGGCGGCGCTCGGCTCGAAGGATGAGCAGCCGGCCGCCTTCTCGCCGACGACCGGGCTCTTCTACGTGCCGACGAACCACGTCTGCATGGACTACGAGCCGTTCAAGGTCTCCTACACCGCCGGCCAACCCTATGTCGGCGCGACGCTGTCGATGTTCCCGCCGAAGGGCGACAACAACCTCGGCAATTTCATCGCCTGGGATGCGGGCACGGGCAAGATCGTGTGGTCGGATCCGGAATCGTTCTCGGTGTGGTCGGGCGCCCTCGCCACGTCCGGCGGCGTCGTCTTGTACGGCACGCTTGAAGGCTATCTGAAGGCGGTCGATGCCAAGACCGGACAGGAGCTCTATCGCTACAAGACCCCGTCCGGGATCATCGGCAACGTCATGACCTACACGCATGGCGGTAAGCAGTACATCGCCGTTCTCTCCGGCGTCGGCGGCTGGGCCGGCATCGGTATGGCGGCGGGTCTCACCAAGGACACCGACGGGCTCGGCGCGGTGGGGGCGTACAAGTCGCTCGCCAACTACACCCAGCTCGGCGGCGTGCTCACCGTCTTCGCGTTGCCCTGAACCCGGCAAGCCCGTCCTGAGGGACGGCGGCGAAGGCGTCGAACAGAGGGCGGTTGGCATTTCCGGGAGCCCGGACTGCCAGCCGCTTCTTCTGTCGCGCACCTCGACCGATCAAGCCAGGACTCATCGCCTCGGGAGGACGCGCATGACGTGGCGGTTTGGCGTTGCGGCGCTGGCTTTGACGAGCGCCCTGATCTGGATTGCCGGCACGGGGGTCGCCATCGCGGCCGACACCGGCGAGCCGCCCTACACGGTGAAGAACGGCAAGGTCGACGATCACACCTACAATGGCTGGCGGCGCTATACCGAATCCTGCTTGCGCTGCCATGGGCCCGACGGCGCCGGCAGCTCCTATGCCCCCGACCTCACGCTGTCGCTCAAGAGCATGAGCGAGGACGATTTCAAGGAAGTCGTCGTCAACGGCCGCACCAACGTCAACACCGCCGCCGAGAACGTCATGCCGCCCTTCGGCACGGTCGAGGACGTCATGACCTATCTCGACGATATCTACGCCTATCTCAAAGCGCGGTCGGACGGCGTGCTCGGGCGCGGCCGGCCGCAGCGGATCACGGAGCGATAGCGATGATGCCTCCCATGCTGCCCCGCCTCGCGCTTGCCGCCCTCCTCGTCTTCGGCCTCGGCGTGGGCGCCGCGGCCCAGCCCGCCACTCGCTCTCCCGCGGGGAGCGCGCTGCGCGTCTGTGCCGATCCGCACAATCTGCCCTTCTCCGATGAGAAAGGGGAGGGGTTCGAGAACGAGATCGCGGCGCTCATCGGCCGCGATCTGTCGCTGCCGGTCGCGTATTTCTGGTATCCGCAGGTGATCGGCTTCGTGCGCGTTGGCCTCAAGGGCGGACGCTGCGATCTCGTCATCGGCACGGTGGTGGGCGACGACCTCATGCAGACGACGACGCCCTATTACCGCACCGGCTACATGCTGGTCTTCCGTCGCGACCAGCGGGTTTCGGCCGATCTCGACGATCCCGCCCTGAAAGCGCTGCGCATCGGCGTCGTCAGCGGCACGCCGCCTTCCGATCTGCTCGTGCGTCATGGCCTCATGGCCAGGGCGCGGCCCTATCCGCTGACCGTCGACACGCGCGTCGAGAATCCGGCGCATCAGCTGCTGCTCGATGTCGCGAGCGGCGCCATCGACGCCGGCATGGTGTGGGGTCCGTTCGCCGGCTACTACATAAAACATGACAAGCTGCCGCTCGCGATGGTTCAGCTGCGCGAAGAGCCGGGCGTGCCGCCGCTCACCTATCGCATCGCGATGGGCACGCGCTATGGCGATGCCGCCTGGCACCGCCGCATCGAGGAGGTTCTCCAGCGGCGGCACGACGACATCACCGCCATCCTGCTCGACTACGGCGTGCCGCTGCTCGACGACAAGGGAGAGCAGGTCGCGCATTAGTTGCGGGTTCAGCGCACTGCTCTGGCGGCGTTGACCGCCTTGTCGAGCCCTTTGGCCGCATCGAGATGCTGCGCTCCGGTGAGGATGGTGCCGTCGAGATCGGCGTCGGTGAGGTCGGCGCCGGCGAGATCGGCGCCGCTGAGATCGGCGCGGGCAAGGTCCGCGCCGAAGAGGCTGGCGCCGGCGAGGTTCGCGCCGCGCAGCTTGGCGAAGGCGAACTCGGCGCGGTTGAGATCGGCGCCCGCAAAATCGACGCCGCTGAGATCGGCGCCGGTGAAATCATTGCGCATCTGGCCCATCGGCTGGTTCCTGATGTCGACGCCGAGGGCGGCGCCGACAAAGCGCGCGCCTCTGAAATCGACGCCGGCGAGGCGAGCGATCACCCGGGCGCCGGAGAAATCGGCGCCGACGAAGCGTGGGGCATCGCCGACGGATGGCGGCGCCATGCCGGTCGCCACCACCGGCCCGAACAGGCTCGCATGGCTGAGATCGGCATGGCTGAAGTCGGCGCGCATGATCCAGGCGAGATCGAGCCGGGCGAAGCGGAGATCGGCCCCCGTCAGATTGGCGCCTACCAGCTTCGCGCCGAAGAGGTTGGCATGCGCGAGCCGCGCGCCCTTGAAGTCGAGGCCACTGAGGTCGAGCTCGCGCAAATCGCGTCCGGTGAAGTCCGCTGGCCGCTCCGGTGTCGCCCGGGCAAGCGCCGCGCGCACTTGCTCAACCGAGAGATCAGCCGCTTCGGCGCCCGCCGCCAGCAGCAGGCCCAGCGCCGCGCCGATGACGCCGAAGGCGGCTGTCCGCGCCCTGCGCCAGGCGCGCGGCCGAAACGATCTTCGGCGCTCTGCCGGCGCCATTAACCGAAGGGTTACCAAATCGAAGCATCGTTGCCGCGTCTCTGTGGAGTCGGAACGCAGCGGCGCCCGGCGCGCTTCGCCGGGAGAGTCGCGACCGGCGCTTGGCACGGATGTTGCTACCACCGGACGATATTGCATTTGCTCCAGAGGCCGCTTTCTCAAATGATCACCACCCTCATCCTTGTCGTTTGTCTCTCCGGTTCGCCTGGCAACTGCCATGAAGAGCGGCCGCCCATCGACGTCGCGAGCCCTATGGCCTGCATGGTCCAGGGTCAGCAGATGGCGCTGGAATGGCTCGAAGAGCATCCGAAATGGCGGCTCAACGGCTGGCGCTGCCAATTCGGCCGGCCGGAAAAGCAGACCTAACGCGGCGCCGCGCGCCGCGCGCCGGCATCGATCGGCGCTTCGCGCGCTCGTTGATGCCGACGCGGCCCCCACGGCGCGGCGCAGTTCAGTTCAGCACACCCTTGGCCTTCGCTACATGCGTTGCGATGGCGTCCATCAGCGGCGGCGACAGGCAGTCATAGGGCTCGAGGCCGAGCTCTCTGAGCCGCGTACGAACCGCGCCCATCTGCTGCGGCGGCGCGCCCGCTTCGATGATCGAGGAGACGAAGGCGGCGAATTCGGGCGCCGACCAGCCTTGGTCCTTCGACAGTTCGGTGTGGACGAAATCGAATCCGTAGAAAGGATGCGCCTTGTTCTCGATCCGGCCATACATGTGGACGCCGCAATCCTTGCAGGCGTAGCGCTGAATGGCGGCGCTCTCGTCGACGATCCTGAGCTTGTTGCCGTTGGCGGTC
>DASQSR010000078.1:0-4689 GCA_035642295.1 Allostellaceae bacterium
TCGCCGGGCTTAGGCACGATGAAGGCGACCACCTCCTCGCCCCAATCGCCATGAGGCGCGCCGACGACCGAGACTTCCTGCACTTGCGCGTGCCGCAGCAGCACTTCCTCGATCTCGCGCGGATAGATGTTGCTGCCGCCGCTGATGATCAGGTCCTTGGAGCGGTCGCGCAGCGTCAGCAGCCCATCGGCAGCCATCGCGCCGAGGTCGCCGGTGTGCAGCCAGCCGCCCCGCATCGTCTCGGCCGTGGCCGCGGCATTGCCGAAATATTCCGTCATGACGCAGTCGCTGCGCGTCACCACCTCGCCCACCTCGCCGAAGGGAAGCTCGCGGTCATCGGCGCCGACCACCTTCACCAGCACGCCGGTCCGCGGATAGCCGCAGGAGGCAAGCAGCGCTTCATCGCGCGGATGATCGGCGGCGGCGTGAAGCGGCTTCGCGAGGCCCGTGATGGTCATCGGCGACTCGCCCTGGCCGTAGAGCTGATAGAGCCGCGGTCCGAAGAGGGCGAGCGCGCGCTTGAGATCGGCGACATACATCGGCCCGCCGCCATAAGCGATGGTCTTGAGGTTGCGGAGATCGGCCCGCGCCGCACCGCCTGCATTGACGAGCCGGCTCACCATCGTCGGCGCGGCGAAGAACGAGACGTTCGGGTAGTGCGCGATCGCCTCGAAGACGCGGTCGGGCTCGAAGGAGCCGGCCAGCACGACTTGCTGCCCGCCCTTCAGGAGATGCGGGAGCGCATAGAGTCCCGATCCGTGGGAGAGCGGCGCGGCATGCAGCATGGTGTCGCGCTCATCGACGAAGTCGATATCGGCGTAATAGGCATGGCTCATGAAGAGGAGCGCGCGATGCGACAGCACCGCCCCCTTGGGCCGCCCGGTCGTGCCGCTGGTGAAGAAGAGCCAGGCGGCGTCGCCCGGCGCGCTCTCATGCGGCGCCACCTCGCGGCCGGCGAGCAGCGTCGCATAATCGCTCGTACCGGTCGCGACCACCGCCGCCAGCGACGGCGCGCTTGCAGCGACACCCGCGAGTTTTGCCGCAAGGCCTTGTGTCGCGAGGAGGAGCCGCGCGCCGGAATTCTCCGCGATATAGGCGACCTCCTTGGGGTGGAGCTTGGCGTTGACCGGCACGGCACAGAGCCCCGCCGCCCAGCAGCCGAACAGCGCCTCGAAAAACTCGGCGCAGTTCTCCATGCACAGCATGACGCGCTCGCCCGGCGGCAGCCGCCAGCGCTCGCGGAGGCTGCCGGCGATGGCGGCGGCGCGCGCCGCAAGGCCGCGATAGTCGAGAGCCGCTCCCTCGCCCCCGACGGCCGGCCGGTCCGGCAGGCGGCGGGCGACATCGAAGAGGTGGGCGGCGAGAGATCGAAGAGGTGGGCGGCGAGAGTCATCGCCCGCCGCTCACCGCTTTCGCCGCGGCAGACTCAGGCGCGATGGAACGGCTTGTCGCCCTTCACCGTCACCCGGTGTCCATGGCGCGTCTGCGGGTAGTAATCCCACATCGCATGATGCTGGGCGCAGCGGTTGTCCCAGAACGCGATCGAGTTCGGCTGCCATGTAAAGCGGCATTGGAATTCCGGCGTCTCGATGTGGCGGAACAGGAACTGCAGGACGGCGTCGCTCTCCTTGCGGCTGAGCTCCATGATACGCGTGGTGAAGGTCGAATTCACGAAGAGAAGATCGCGCCCGGAAACGGGATGCGTCCGCACGACCGGATGAACCGAGACCGGATAGGTCTTGTTGCGGTCGTCATAGCCGTAGCGGCCGCGGTAGACGGCCTCGCCGGAATGCTCGGCCGTAAGCCCGGCGAGGAAGCGCTTCATCCCGTCCGACAGAGCGTCATAGGCCGCGTACATGTTGGAGAACAGCGTGTCGCCGCCGCACTGGGGCACGACGTGAAGCTGCAGGATGCTGCCCATGGGCGGCTCGGCGTCGCAGGATACGTCGGAGTGCCAATCCTCGCCATTGATCCGCTTTGTATTGGCGTCGGCGTGGATGGGGAAGATCTCGGGATGCTCCTCGAGCCCGGGAACGGCCGGGTGGACGTGCAGCTCGCCGAAGCGGCGGCCGAAATCCTTGTGCTGCTCGGGTGTCACGATCTGGTTCCGGAAGAAGATCACGAGGTTGTCGATCAGAGCGTCGTGGATCTCCTGGAAGGTCTGGTTCCCCAGGGGCTTCGACAGATCGACACCCGCGATTTCCGCGCCGATGACGGGCGTGAGTTTGCGGACAGAAATGGTTTGATAGGTCATCCGATGCTCCTTGGGCTGATCGATGAAGTTCGAGCGTGCCGAGCGCCTCGACTACGGGACGGGATTCGCGACCGCGAGCGTGCCGTCGAGCCGCGCCTGTTGGCGCGCCAGCCGGCCGATCGGGTCGAACAGGATGAGCACGATGGACGATACGATCGGAATGCCGGCGACCACGAGGATCGCAGAGGCGTAGGACCCGGTGAGCTGGACGAGCTCGCCGGTGATGATCGGCGCGAAGATGCCGGCGCTCGAGCCGATGCCGGTGACGAGAGCCCCGGCCATCCCGGCGTGCCGCGGCATCACGTCCATCGGCAAGGCGAAGAAGACGGGATTGGCCGCGTAGGCAAACAAGGCAGCCCAGAAGATCATCGCGAGAATGCCGGCGGTCGGGGCCGCGGTGACGACGACGAGGACGAAGATGAGGCCGGCCATCAATTGCGAGCCGGCGGCCAGCAAGGTCCGCGAGACATACATGTTGCCGCCCGTGCGCTGCCACAGCTTGTCGAGCGCCCAGCCGGCCAGGAGCGCGCCTGCCGCGAGGCCAAGGAACGGCACGTCGCCGATGAACCCGACCTGCGAATATTGGATGTGCCGCGCCTGGACCAGGTAAACCGGGAAGAAGGTCAGTAGGAAGTAGAGGACATAGGCGCTGGCGAAGAAGCAAAGGCCCGAAACCCAGAGATAGGGGTTGAGGAGGATCTGCGCGGCGGATACGCCCCCGCCCGCTTGCGCTTCGCCGATCGCGTCGAGTTCGTTCCGGTCCACGCGGGCATGCTGCCGCGGGTCGTTGGCGAGGAGGCGCCATGCCGCGCACGCCCAAAGGAGTCCGATCACCATCCACACGAAGAACGGGACGCGCCAGCCGAACGCCGTGCTCATCGCGACGGCTGTCGGGGTCGCGATCAGCGGACCCACGGGCTGGCCGAGCGTCAGGCACCAGGCGGCGATGCGGCCGCGCTCCTGCGGCGGAAACCACCGCCCGGCCATGGCCTGGCTCGAGGGGAAGATAACCCCTTCGCAGAAGCCGAAGAGCACGCGAAACGCGAGCAGCGAGACATATCCGGTGGCGAAGGCCGTGGCGCCGAGCGCGATCGACCAGGCGCTGACGAACAGCACATAGACGCGTTTGGGGCCGCCGCAAAGCCGCAAGGTGAGACCGCCCAGAAAGGTCGAGAGCACATAGCCGAACCCGAACGCGCCGCCGATCATTCCGAACTGGGCGGTCGTCAGATGGAAATTGTCGATCAAGGCGGGCCCCACCGCGCCGAAGACGCCGCGGTCGGAAAAATTGATCACGGTCACCAGGAAGATCATCACGGCGACCGACAGGCGGATGTTGCTCGGCCGCCCCGCGGCGCCTCGGGAATGGGCCGGCTCGGCTCGGCTTCGACCGATCTCGGTCGCGACCACAGGCCCGTTGCGTAGTCCTTCCATTGCCATCTCCTCCGCTCTTGCCGCCTCTTCCGGGCGGTGTTTGCATCATGCTAAGCACGCGCGAACCATTTCGTCAACGAGTCCGTTTACCAGACTGCTGACATTCTTGTCTATATTCTGACAGGCGTCAGCGACAAAAATCTTGGCCGCCGCGCGACGAGGGTGTAACCTCTGATCATGCCCTCGGATCGCGCCATGGCATTGATACCGTTGACGTTTCAAGAGGTCGGCCGACAGCTCGGCGTCTCCACCGACGCCGCCCGCAAGGCCGCGCTGCGCTTGCACTGGAAGGTCGAGCGCGGCGCCGACGGCCTCAAGGTCGTCCATGTCTCGCAAGCCGATCTCGACCGCTACAAGCAGTCCGGCCGTTCTCGCGTCCGGCGCTCCGGCGCGGCCGCCGACACCGGCATGGAAGCGATCGTGCAGGCGCTCCGCGACCGCATCGCCAGCCACGAGATCGCGCCCGGCACCAAGCTGCGCGAGGGCGAGGTCGCCCGTGAATTCGGCGTCTCCCGGATGCGCATTCGCGACGTGTTCGTCGCGCTCGAGCTGCGCGGCCTCGTCCAGCGCATCCCCAATCGCGGCGCGGTCGTCTCGCGCATCGACTTGGCGCAAGTCTTCGACATCTACGACGTTCGCGAAGTCCTCGAGGGGCTCTGCGTGCGTCTTGCCGTCGAGAACACGCGGCCCGAGGATTGGACCGACCTCGCCGAACGGTTCGACGCCATTTCAGAGGAAGCGCTCCGCAGCGGCGATCTCGACGAATACGCCGCGGCTTACGCGGAGATGCGCAACCGGATTTTCTCCGCCGCGGCGAATCCCGTGCTGCTGGGCATGCTGGACAGCATCTTCGAAAAGACCCAGGTGATCATGCGGCGGGTGATGATCCTCCCCGGCCGGCCGGAGAAAGGTCTCAAAGAGCATCGCGCGGTCCTCGCGGCGATCCGCCGCGGCGATTCAGCCGAGGCCGAACGGCTGAAGCGTGCCAACATCCGCAGCGC
>DASQSR010000079.1:0-5246 GCA_035642295.1 Allostellaceae bacterium
ATCGGTTTGGGCTTCGCCCCCTCATTTCCCTTCATCCCCCCAATCCCCCGCTTTACCCGCCAGAGGCAGGCCTCCGCCTGCGGGAGTGTGGTTCACGATGTCAAAGAGCGCGGTGGTCGGGAAATGGTACCACGGCGCCCCTCAGCCGCCGAGATAGGCCTTGACCACGCTGGAATCGGCAGCGAGCTCGGCGGGCGTGCCCGAGAGCACGATGCGGCCGTCGCGCAGGATGTAGGCCCGGTTCGCCACCGAGAAACCGGAGCGGAGGCTCTGCTCGGCGAGCAGCACGCTCATGCCCTGGCGCTGCAGCTGCGGCAGGGTGCGGAAGATCGAGAGCACGACCTTGGGCGCGAGCCCGGCCGAGGGCTCGTCCAGCAGCAGGAGCCGCGGATCGGTCATCAAGGCGCGGCCGATCGCCACCATCATCTGCTCGCCGCCCGAGAGCGTGCCGGCCGCCTGGCGCAGCCGCGCGCCGATCTCGGGGAACAGCGTCAAAACGCTGTCGCGTAGCGCGGCGCGGCGGGCCGGCGCGCAGAGCCGGCCGCCGAGCTCGAGATGCTCGGCCACCGACATCCGCGAGAAGAGCTCGCGCCCGCTCGGCACATGGCCGACGCCGGCGCGGGCGACGCGATGCGCCGCGCGCCCGCCGATCGGCTCACCGAAGAGGCGGATGCCGCCCGAGCGCGGTGCGATGAGGCCGGCCACGGTGCGCAGCAACGTCGTCTTGCCGGCGCCGTTGGCGCCGAGCAGAACGGTGACGCCGCCGCGGTCGACCGCGAGCGAGACGCCGTGCAGGATCTCGAGCGGGCCGATCCCGGCGACGACATTGTCGACGCCGAGCGCGGCGGAAGCGTCGGCGTCGACCGCGCTCGCCACCGCGGTCACTGCAGCTCTCCGAGATAGGAGTGGATCACCGCGGGATCGCGCAGCACCGCTTCGGGCGGACCCTCGGCGATCTTGCGGCCCTGGTCGAGCACGATCATGCGGTCGGAAAGATCGACGACCGCGGCGATGACATGCTCGACCCCGGCCACCGCGGCGATGCCGAACTCCTTCAAGCGGCGCAGCACCGCGCGGATCTCCTCCTGCTCCTCGCGCGTCGTGCCGGCCATGACCTCGTCGAGCAGGATCAGTCGCGGCTCGAGCGCCAGCGCGCGCGCCAGCTCCAGCCGGCGCTGGCGGCCGGGCGTCAGGCTTTCCGCCGGCTCGAGCCAGAGGGCGTCGAGCCCGACCGTTTGCAGCGCCCATGCCGCCTGGCCCACGGCCTCCGCCGAGCGACGTCCATTGCTCGCGGGGAGCAGGACATTCTCCCAGACGGTCATCGAGTGCATGAGGCGCGGAATCTGGAAGGTGCGCGCGATGCCGCGGCGCGCTCGCTCGAAGGCGGACGCCGGCGCCAGCGGCACGCCTTCGAAGAGGACGGCGCCCTCGCTCGGCGGAACGAAGCCGGTGATGGCGTTGAACATTGTCGTCTTGCCCGCGCCGTTGGCGCCGATGATGCAGACGGTCTCGCCGCGGCGCACGCTGAGCGAGATGTGGTCGAGCGCGACGACGCCGCCGAAGCGCACCGTCAGGTCCCGGACTTCCAGAATGGGGGGGCCTTCGCCGGATGACGCGACCGCGGCCGCCGGGCGCTCGACCGGCGGAAACGCCGGCGGGGCGAGAATGGGCCGGCGGCGCAGCCAGCCGAAACGGTTGGCGAGGCCGACGATGCCGCCGGGGAAGGTCAGCACCACGGCGATGACGAGCAGGCCGTAGAGCGCCAGCTGGAGGTCCGGGACATAGGCCCAGAGCTCCTCGCCGACCAGCATCAGCACGAGGCCGCCCAGCGCGGGACCCCACAGCGTGCCGATGCCGCCGAACAGCGTGAACACCACCACCTGGAGGTCGAGCGTCGGGTCGAACGCGCTGGGCGGATCGAGAAAGCTGCGGTTCCAGGCGACGATGCCGCCGACCGCCGCGGGCACCAGCGCGCTCAGCACGAAGCTCATGACCTTGACGCGCACGGTCGGCACGCCCAAAGCGGCGGCGGCGCCTTCGTCGTCGCGCACGCCCATGGCGGCGAGCCCCCATTGCGAGCGCGAGAAGAAGAGATTGAGCCCGAACCCCGCGAGCGCCGCCACGGCCATGGCGATATAGACCGGGATCGGCGTGAGCTGGGCCGGGAGCGTCAGCCCGACGGCGCCGCCGATGAACGGAATGTTCTGCGCCAGGACGCCGAGGATGCGCGCGAGCCCCAGCATGCCCAGCGCGAACATGATGCCGCGCAGGCGCAGCATGACCGTGCCGAGCGCGGTTGCGGCGACGCCGGCGAGCAGCGCGGCGAAGACGATCGCGACATACCACGGGATCGGCGTGTGCAGCACCAGCGCCGCGGTCGCGTAAGCGCCGATGCCGAAGAACGACACCTGGCCGAAGGAGAGATAGCCGGTGAAGCCGCTGATGAGATTCCAGGAATAGGCGAGCGCGATCGACATCAGGATGTCGGTGGCGAGCTGCAGCAGGTAACCCGAGGAAAACAGCGGCGCGATAAGCAGAACGGCGATCACGAGGCTGGTCGCGCCGGTCGCCAGCGCGCGGCGCCGGCGCCGGGCGGCGCTCTCCCGCGGCGCTGCCAGCGGCGGCGAGAAGACGTCGTCGATCCGCTGCTCGTCGAGGCTCATCGCCGCTCGCTCCAGATCGGCCGGCCGGCTTTGCCGAGGCCTTGCGGGCGCAGGATCATGAAGATGATCAGCAGCAGGTAGGGCACGACATATTCCGCGTCGCCGCCGAGGTAATAGCCGACGAAGGACTGGACGAGGCCGAGCATCAGCGCCGCCAGCGCCGCGCCCTGGTAGTCGCCGAGGCCGCCCAGCGCGACGATGACGAAGGCGAGGATGGTGAGGGTGTCGGCGGTGGGCGCCGACAGCGGGATCACCAGGATCAGCAGCACGCCCGCGGCGGCCGCCAGCGCCGAGCCGATGGCGAACGCGACGGCACGCGTGCGGCGGACATCGATGCCGCAGCTGAGCGCGCCGATCTCGTTCTGCGACGTCGCCAGCAGGGCCTTGCCGGACGCGGTGCGGCGCAGCCAGATCTCAAGCCCGCCGGAGATCACCGCGCCCAGCAGGCCGGAGGCGACCAGCGCCTCGTTGACCGCAAGGCCGCCGATGTTCCAGGTGGTCTGAAGATCGGGCAGCGACACGTATTGCGAGCCGAAGAGGTTGAGCCCGCTTTCCACCAGGACGTAGGAAAGGCCGAACGTGACCATGAGGCTCAGCAGCTCGGCCCGCCTTCCGGCGCTCACCACCGGCTCGATCAGCACCCGTTGCAGCACCACGCCAACGCCGAGCATGACGACGAAGATGGCCGGCAGCAGCAGCAGCGGATTGTAATGCGTCGTGGTCGCAAACCAGAAGGTGAAGAGACCGGCCAGCGTGATGATGGCGCCATGGGCGAGATTGACCACGCCCATGACGCCGAACACGAGGTTCAACCCCTGCGCCAGCAGCAGATACGTGCCGCCGAGCAGGATGCCGTTAATGAGAAGCTGCAAGAGCAGCACGAAGCGGCATCCTCTCCGGCGGTCTCAGTGGCCCGTGTAGGGGATTTGCGGCTGCGCCTCCGCCAGCGCCGCCGGCCAGATCAGCTTACGTTCGCCGTTCTGGATCTGGAACATGTACTGCTTGAACTGCGTGCCGATGCCGAAGGGGCCGGCCTTGAAGGTGCCCTGCACCGTCTCGACCGAGTGCTGCATCAGCCAGTCGCGCAGCTTGGCCTGGTCCAAGGATTTGGTCGCGGTAACGGCGGCCCCGAGCATCTCGATCGCCGAATAGGTGGCGGCCGCGTGGTAATCGGGATCCTCGTGGTACTTCGCCCGGTAGGCGGCGAGGAACTCGGCGTTGCCGGGCGTCTTGAGGCTTGGCCACCAGGTCGTGTTCGACATGATGCGGTTGGCGATCGGCCCGACCGCGCTGGTGAACTGCCCTTCGGCCGGGCCGATGGTCTCACCGAGGAACTTCGGCGCGAAGCCCTCGCGCTGCAAGGCCTGGGCAAGCCCCACCGAATCGGGATAGTAGCTGCAGGCGACGACGACGTCGGGATTGGCGCTCTTGACGGCGAGCGCGATCGAGGAGAAATCCGGCTGCGGCAAGGCGTAGGTGGTGTTGTAGACCACGGGCATGCCGAGCTTCTGGGCCTGCTCCTGGCGCGCCTTGCCGCAGGCGAGCGAGTAGGCCGATTGCAGCGCCAGCACCGCGACATTGTGGGCGCCGTGCTCCTTCGCCAGCGCCAGGATGCCCTCGAGATAGCCGGTCGAGGTGGCGATCCCCTGAATGTTCCAGAGATTGCCTTCGACGAAGATGTCGGGGAGCGACGCGCCGGGATCGATCATCAGCCGCTGATACTTGTTGGCCAGCGGCGCCACCGCTTGCGTTACGCCGCTCGAATAGGGACCGATGATGAGGTCGACCTTGTCCTCGGTGATGAGCCGCGTGTAGAGGCGCACCGCCGTGCCCGGCTCGCTCTTGTCGTCGTAGTACTTGAGCTCGATCTTCCGACCGAGCCAGCCGCCATGGGCGTTGGCCTCGGCCACCCCGAGCTCCAGCCCGTGCAGGTGATAGGCGGCATCGACGGCAAGCGCGCCGGTCTCCGAAGCGGACGCCCCGATCACGATCGGACCATCCGCCGCCGACGCCGCCGGCGCGGCAAGGAGCGCCGCCACGAGCCCCAACGCTGCCCCGCAGGTATAGCGCGCCTTCAATGATGTCTTACCCATCGATCCCTCCCTGTCATTGCCGGCAGAAGCGGCTGCATGCCCTTCTGCTCGTTTGTTGGCGGCGATTAGACGTGCACCGGCCGCGCGGGTCACATGAAAACTGTGTAATCCGGCGATAAATAGCAGGCGGAGATGCCGGCCGGCAAGGACCCAGCTATGGCATTCACACATCTTGGCACCGTGCCGACACCCCTCGCCCGCGAAGCGGGAGAGAGGACAGCCCGTTCGATCATTCCGCGATCGAACCCTCCGGGGGCCGCGTGACCCTCACCCTCCCGCGACCTGAAGGTCGCGGGACAACCCGGCCGGTCGCTCTGCGACCGGCCCCGGAGGGTTCGATCGCGAAGCGATCGAAGGGTTGTCCCCTCTCCCGCTTCGCGGGCGAGGGGCGTCGGCACGGTGACAAGATGTGTGAATGCCATAGCCGCTTCGCGCGGAGAGGGAGATCCGATGCGCTCGCCATGAAGCCATCCGCGTTCGCGTTAAGGCC
>DASQSR010000080.1:0-4924 GCA_035642295.1 Allostellaceae bacterium
CGGAATGTTGTAGTGATCGCGGAACAGCGTCACCACTTCCTCGGCCTCGCCGGCACGCAGCAGGCCGTGATCGACGAAAATGCAGGTGAGCTGGTCGCCGATCGCCTCGTGCAGCAGCGCCGCCGCCACCGAGCTGTCGACCCCGCCCGAGAGCCCGCAGATGACACGGCCACGCCCGACCTCGGCCCTGATGCGCTCGATCGCCTGGGCGCGGAAGGCGGCCATCGTCCAGTCGCCGCCGCAGCCGGCGACGCGGTGCGTGAAGTTCCGGAGCAGCGCCGCGCCTTGCGGCGTGTGGATCACCTCGGGATGGAACATGGTGCCGTAGAAGCGGCGGGCATCATCGGCGATGACGGCGAACGGCGCCCCCTCGCTCACGGCGACGGCGCGGAAGCCCGGCGGCAGCGCCTCGACGCGGTCGCCATGGCTCATCCACACCTGCTCGCGGCTCCCCGTGGGCCAGAGCCCCTCGAAGAGCGCGCAGTCCTCGGTGACGTCGATGAAGGCGCGGCCGAACTCGCGATGCTCCGACGAAGCAACACGGCCGCCGAGCTGAGCGCACATCGTCTGCTGGCCATAGCAGATGCCGAGCACCGGCACGCCGAGCTCGAAGACGCGCTGCGGCGCGCGGGGCGAGGCCGATTCGTTGACCGAGGCCGGACCGCCGGAGAGGATGACCGCCTTCGCGGCGAAGGCCTCGAGCCGGCCGGGCGCGAGGTTGAAGGGGTGGATCTCGCAATAGGCGCCGCTCTCGCGCAGGCGCCGGGCGATGAGTTGCGTCACCTGGCTGCCGAAATCGAGAATGAGAACGCGATCGGTCATGGCTCATCATCCGTGTGGCTGCGAGCGGGCGCAAGGGCGCGACGTCATTTGAGGTACCGCCGCAGGAAGGTTGCCACCTCCTGGCGCGAATCGGCAGCAGCCGGCTCGTCATAGGCAAGCTGCGTGCCGCGCAAGGTGCCGTGGGCGTGATCATAATCGAAGTCGTGCGACGCGCCGGGATAGACCTTCAGCCGCACTTCTACGCCGGCCGGCCGCGGCCGCGCCGCGAGCCGCTCGCAGACGCGGTAATTCGACAAGCCGTCCTGGTCGCCGACCAGGATCAGGAGCGGGGCGACGAAATCGTCGGTCTCGGTCCGCCGGCAACTGGGATAGAAGCCGACAAAGGCAGCGATCTTGCCGCGGGTCGCGAGCTGCTCGCGGAACGGCCCGAGCTGCGGACGCGCCGCAGCGGCAGCGTCGAGCACGGCCCAGCCGCCATGGGAGAATCCCATGGCGGCAATCTTGTCGGCCCTGACATCGGCGCGCCCGGCGAGCACATAGGCCGCCGCATAGATGTCCTTGGCACGCTCCTCGGCCGATACCATGCCGGGATTGCCGCACACATTGGAGAAGCCGCGCGCGCTGAAGCTGTCGAGGATCAGCGTCGCATAGCCCTCTCGGTGCAACAGCGCGGCCCATTCCTCCGAGCGCCCGAGCCCATAGGAATTGTTGCCGCCGCAGCCGTGGAGCAGGATCACCGTGGCAAACGGCCCGGCACCCGAAGGCTTGGTGAAATCGCCGACGAGCTCGATATCCCGGCCCTGATAGGCGAGCGGCACCGACAGGGTCTCCGCGCGCGCAAGGCTCGGCGCCATAGCGAGGAAGAACAGCGCGGCGGCGGTGCGCAGGACCAGGCCGTCACTCATCGTCGCGCTCCTTCTCCTTCTTCGCTTCCGGCTTGCGCTCCAGCACGGCGACGAAGAAGCCGTCGGTGCCGTGGCGCGCCGGCGTCAGGCGCAGCATGTCGCCGCGAACGGGCGCCTCGCCGCCGATGGTCTCGGCCCAGACGCCGCCGATCGGCAGCAGCGCGAAACCGTCATGGCGGGACAGGAAGTGCTCGATCTGCGCTTCGTTCTCCTCGGCGAGCAGCGAGCAGGTCGCATAGATGACCCGCCCGCCGGGCTTGGCGAGGCGTGCGGCGCTGTCCAGGATCTCCGCTTGCAGCGCCGTCAGCTCGGCGAGGTCCTCCGGGCGGAGCCGCCATTTGGCGTCGGGATTGCGCCGCCATGTCCCGGTGCCGGTGCAGGGCGCATCGACGAAGACGCGGTCGAAGCTCTGGGCATGGCGCTTCACCCACTTGTCCCGCGCCCCGCTGATCGGCACGCGCTGGACGATGCTGGCGCCGGCGCGGCGCAGCCGCTGCGTCGCCCGCTCGAGCCGCGGCGCCGAGACGTCGCAGGCGACGAGATGACCGCGATTGCGCATCTCGGCGGCGAGCGCCAGCGTCTTGCCCCCGGCGCCGGCGCAGAAATCGACCACGCGCAGGCCCGGCCGCGCATCGGCGAGAAGCGCCGCAAGTTGCGAGCCCTCGTCCTGCACTTCGACGAGCCCGCGGCGGAAGGCCTCGAGCGTGCCCAAGGGAATCCGCTCGAAGACGCGCAGGCCCAGCGGCGAAAGCCGCGTGCGCGCCGCCTCGACGCCTTCGCGCAGGAGCGCCGCGCGCGCCGCCTCGCGATCCTCGGTCTTGAGGCGGTTGACGCGGAGATCGAGCGCCGCCCCTTCGTTGAGCGCCGCCATCTCGCGGGCGAGGCCTCGGCCAAGCGCCGCTTCGAGGTGCGGCGCGAGCCAGTCAGGATAGTTGCCGCGCGCTTCGGCCGGCATGTCGCGCGCCTCGAGGGTAGCGCCGGCCAGCGTCTCGACGAGCTGACGCTCGTCGCGGCCGAGCCGCGCCGGGCGGAAGCGGTCGCCATCGCAGGCCTCCGCGATCGCCCCCGGCGTCCAGCCCTCGACCAGCATCAAGGCCGCCAGCATGCGCCGCCGCGCATCGGCGGCGAGCCCCTGCCCGCTTCGCCCGATCCACCAGTCGAGCGCGGCGCGCCGGCGCAGCACGGCATAGATGTGCTCGGAGATCGCGGCGCGGTCCTTGGCGCCGGCGAAGCGGTGGCGGCGGAAGTAGTCGGCGACGAGATCGTCGGCCGGCAACCGCTCCGCATCGATCCGCTGCAACAGGCCGATCGCCGCCTCGATGCGAGCGCCGGGAGTCATGGGAAGTGCTCAGTCGTCAGTTCTCAGTCCTCAGTGGTCAGACGCCCGCTCTCAGCTCAGTCTTCGGCATACTGACAACTGAAAACTGACGACTGACGACTCCCTACAATTCCTGCCGATAATTCGGCGCCTCGCGGGTGATGGCGATGTCGTGGACGTGGCTTTCGCGCAGGCCGGCGCCGGTGATCTGGACGAAGCGGCAATTGCGCTGCATGTCGGGGATGCTGTGATTGCCGGTATAGCCCATCGCGGCGCGCAGGCCGCCGACCAGCTGATGGATGACGTTCGCCACCGGCCCCTTGTGCGGCACGCGGCCTTCGACGCCTTCCGGCACCAGCTTCAAGGTGCTGGTCACTTCCTGCTGGAAATAGCGGTCGGCCGAGCCGCGCGCCATGGCGCCGACCGAGCCCATGCCGCGATAGGATTTGTAGGTGCGTCCCTGATAGAGGAAGACCTCGCCCGGGCTCTCGTCGGTGCCGGCGAAGAGCGAGCCGAGCATCGCGCAATCGGCGCCGGCGGCGATCGCCTTGGCGAGATCGCCGGAGAACTTGATGCCGCCATCGGCGATCACCGGCACCTCGCGCTTGCGCGCCGCGGCGACGACATCGACGATTGCGGTCAGCTGCGGCATGCCGACGCCGGCGACGACGCGCGTGGTGCAGATCGAGCCCGGGCCGATGCCGACCTTGACCGCGTCGGCGCCCGCCTCGATGAGCGCTTCGGCGCCTTCGGCGGTCGCGATGTTGCCGGCGATGATCTGGGTGTAGTTCGAAAGCCGGCGGATGCGGCTCACCGTCTCCAGTACGCGCTGCGAGTGGCCATGCGCGGTGTCGACGACCAGGACGTCGGCGCCGGCTGCGAACAGCGCTTCGGCGCGCTCGACCCCGTCGGGGCCGGTGCCGGTCGCGGCGGCGACGCGCAGCCGGCCGTGATCGTCCTTGCAGGCGTTGGGGAATTTCTGCGACTTCTCGATGTCCTTGACGGTGATGAGCCCGACGCAGCGATAGGCGTCGTCGACGACGAGCAGCTTCTCGATGCGGTGCTGATGCAGCAGCCGCATCGCTTCCTCGCGCTTCACCGTCTCGCGCACGGTGACCAGCTTGTCGCGGGTCATGAGCTCGGCGATCGGCTGGCGCGGATTGGTGGCAAAACGCACGTCGCGATTGGTGACGATGCCGACCAGCCGCTTCGAGCCGTGCTCGACCACGGGGATGCCGGAAATGCGGTTGTCCGCCATCAGCTTCAGCGCGTCGGCCAGCGTCTCGTCCGGGCCGATGGTGACCGGGTTCACCACCATGCCGGCCTCGAACTTCTTCACCTTGCGCACCTCGTTCGCCTGCTCGGCGATGCCGAGATTGCGGTGGACGACGCCGAGCCCGCCCGCCTGCGCCATGGCAATCGCCAGCGCGCTCTCGGTCACCGTATCCATCGCCGCCGAGATCAAGGGAATGCCCAGCGCCACCTCGCGGGTGAGGCGCGTGCGCGTGTCCGTCTCGGTGGGAAGGATCGACGAGGCCGCCGGCACCAGGAGAACGTCGTCGAAAGTCAGCGCCTGGCGGATTTCCATATGCCTTCCCTTTCCCAGCAGTGGGGGAAAAATGGGTTGGCGACGCACTATACACAATAGAGCCCGCAAGGGAAGTGGGGCCCGACGGCATTCCGGGGCGCCGGCGAGGCCGCGACCGAAACAACCACCCATGGCAAAGTTGGCCGCAATCGATATCATTGCGGCGATTGCGGCAGATCAGGACGGCAGATGCGGCGTATCACGGTACCCCCTCCCCCGACCCGTTACGGACCGGCTTCCGCCCAAGGCAAGGCGGCGGCACCGGCCCCGGCGCGGGGCGTCTTCGCGCCGCCGCCGCTGGCGCGAGGCCGGGCCGCCGTGCCGCCCCCT
>DASQSR010000081.1:0-2134 GCA_035642295.1 Allostellaceae bacterium
GAGCAGCTATGCCCTATGACGGCCGTCTCCTTTCTGGCGTCACGGTCCTGATGGCCGTCGTCGAAGCCGGCTCCATGGCCCGCGCCGCCGAGGCGCTGGGCCTGACCTCGTCCGGCGTCGGCCGGGCGATCGCGCGGCTGGAAGCGCGGCTGGGCGTGAGGTTGCTCGAGCGCACCACCCGGACCATGGCGCTCACCGACGAGGGCAGGCGCTTCTATGAGGAGGTGGGTCCTCACCTCGACAGCATCGAACAGGCCGCGATGACGGCGGCAGGGGCGGCGGGCAGCGTGCGAGGCCGCTTGCGCGTCAATGTCGACCCGTTCTTCTCTCGTATCGTGCTGGCCGCTCAGGTCGCGACGTTCCTCGACCATCACCCCGAGGTGCGTCTCGAATTGATCATGCGCGACCATGTCGGCGACCTGGTCGCGGACGGCTTCGACCTGGCGCTCCGCTTCGGCGAGCCGCCGGCCGGATCCCTGATCGCTCGCAAGCTGATCGAAACCCGCATCCTGACCGTAGCCTCGCCGAGCTACGTTGCACGCCATGGGCGGCCGAACCATCCGTCGGAGGTGACACGCCTTCCCTGCATCGATTTTTACGACGCGGCCAACGCCTGCCCGTTCGAATGGGAATTTCGCAACGGTCGCGAAGTGCTGCCGGTCAGGCCGTCGTCGCGCCTCATGGTGTCGGATGTCGGCGCGATGTTGAGCGCCTGCGAAGCCGGCGTCGGGATCGCGCAGATCATGCAGCTCGGCTCGAAGCATTTGCTGGCGGAAGGCAGGCTGCTCGACTTGTTCCCGGACTGGCCGGGAGAGCTATTCCCGCTCTACTCACTCTTCCCTTCGCGCCAGCTCAGGGCCGCCAAGGTGCGGACGTTTATCGACTTCACGCTCGATCTCCTATCGAGAGCGGAAACGGTCTGAGGTGCTCAATGGGCACGGTGCGCCGATCGAAATGGCTGAGCCGGGTTATTCCGAAGGCTGCGGCGGCTCGACATGGCTCGAGCGAAGCGGCCGCTCTGGAAGGAAGAGCACGATCACGAAGGCGCAGGCCGCGATCGCCGCACCGAGGAGGAAGGTGGCGGAGAGCGCATCGGCATAGGCGCCCACCACCGCGGCATGCTGGGCCGGTGGCAAATGCGCGATCCGGTCGAGATGATCCTGCGCGCTGGCGACGCCTGCCGCCGATGCGTCGCGCAGCCGCGTGGTGAGGATCGCGCCGGACAGGGCCACGCCCAACGCGCCGCCGAGCGAGCGCAGGAAGGCCGAGGCGGAGGTGGCCGCGCCCAGATCGCCACGCGCAACGGCGTTCTGTATCGCCGTCGTCAGGTTCGGCATGACGAAGCCGATGCCTAACCCGATCACCACCAGCAACCCTTCAATCCAGCCCGCCCGCGATCCATGCGACGCGGCCCAGGCCATACCGAGATACGCCGCCGTCGCCGCCGCCAGCCCAAAAACCGGAAAGCGCTTATAGCGACCCGTCTTGGAAACCAACCGGCCGCCGAGGAAGGAGGAACAGATGACACCGCCCATCATCGGCGAGACCATCAGGCCAGCCTCTGTTGGCGACGCGCCCATCACCAACTGGAAGAAGAGCGGCAGGAACACGACGGCTGCGAACAGCGCCATCGCGGACAGGCCGATCCCCAGCACCCCGAGCACGAAGACCGTATTGGTGAAGAGATGCGGCGGCAATACCGGTTCCGCCGCCATCATCTCCGCCAGGGCAAGCGCGGCGTAAAGCATCACCGCCGCGGCCCCGGTCACGAGCACGGGTGTCGAGAACCAGGGATAGACGCTGCCACCCCAGCTCAGCACCAACAGCGCGCAGCACGTCGCCGCGATCAGCAGCAGCGCGCCCGCATAGTCGATGCGATGCGCCCTGGTGCGCCCGTGCCGGCGCAGGCCAACCGCGATCAGCACCAGCGCCACCGCCCCCACCGGTAGGTTGACGTAGAAGATCCAGCGCCAGGAGAGCGCATCGGTGATGAAGCCGCCGAGCAGTGGCCCAGCCACGCTGCATCCGGCGAAGACCGAGGCAAACAGCCCCTGGTAGCGGCCCCGCTCCCGCGGCGAGACGAGGTCACCGATCGTCGTCTGCGCGAGGGTGATGAGGCCCCCCGCGCCGAGGC
>DASQSR010000082.1:0-3319 GCA_035642295.1 Allostellaceae bacterium
TCGACGGCTTCCTCTCGATCGAGCGCTTCCAGAGCCTCACCACCGAGGGCAAGATCCTCTCGCTCTCCTTCTGGCGCGATGCCGCCGCGGTGCAGCGCTGGCGCGAGCAGGAGCAGCACCGCCGCGCCCAGGCGCGTGGCCGCACCGAGGTGTTCGCCGATTACCGCCTCAGCGTCGCGGAAGTGGTGCGCCAGTACGGCCTCTTCGACCGCGCGGAAGCGCCACAACCCTAGCGCGACGCGCGATAGCGCGTCGTCGCCGGCGGGCGTCAGCGGTTGCTCTGACAACCCGGCCGACCGCTTTGCGGTCGGCCCCGGAGGGTTCGATCGCAGAGCGATCGAACGGGTTGTCCCGCGAGAGCCCGCTCGCCAGCCGGCAAGCCTGGATTGGCTCTAGAACCTATAACTCAGCCCGGCCGAGACGGTTTGCTCGAACAGGTTTCCGGTGGGCAGCACGGCGTGATAGTCGGCATAGAGCGAAAGCCGTCCGCTCATCCTGGCGGTGACGCCGCCACCCACCGTGAGCTCGTCGCGCGAGGGGGAGAGGCCGTCGACGGTGAAGCTGCCGCCGCCGACCGAGACGAGGCTCGGCGGCGCGTTGAACATTTCATGGCTGTAGCCGAGGTCGGCCTCGGGGATCAGCACCGCGCCGTTCTCGGTGGTGAGCGCTGTGGCGGCGCTCACGCCGACGAAGGGGCGCAGGCTGTCGGCGTTCCGGCTCGCGACGTCGAGGTCGAAGCCGGAAGCGCCGTTCTCGCTGTAACCGCCCTCGGAGAGATGGGCGTATTGCAGCCCAGCGGCGGGCAGCAGGGAGACACCGTCGAGCACGAAGCGCCGCGTCGCCTGCAAAGCGCCGGTCGCCTCCTGCCCGTCATGGGAGGAGCTCGCGGTCTCGCCGAGGGAGGCGATCGGCCGCGTGGCGCTGATGCTGTCATAGGCATAGCCGATGGTGGCGTCGAAGGCCCAACGGCCGGCGCCATAGCTGGCGTAAAGCATGAGCCGCGGCGTGTTGAGCGAACCGCTGTTGCCGCCCTGGCCGATATCGGTGTGGCTGTAGCCCACGGCCGCGCCGGCAATGACATGCTCGCCGAGCGGCCGGTCGATGCCGGCAAGGAAGCCGCCCGAGCGCGTGTCGAAGCCGGGCACGGCGCTGGTGCCGCTGAGGCTCGCGAAGTCGCCGATGCCGCGGAACCAGCCCCCCATCCGGCTCATGGCGTCGGGGAGGCCGGCAAGCATGCCGTTGAGCCCCTCGGCACCGCCGCTGAAGGCGAGCCGGTCCGGCGCGGTCCCGGCGAGCGCGGTGTGAATGGTCTCGCTGCCGGTGCCGCTGTGGAGATCGGCGAGATGGCCGAAGAGCGTCGTCGTCGCCTGCTGCGCGTTGAGCAGCGCCGCCGTGCCGAGCGCGCCGAAGATCGTGTCGTTGGTCGGCGCGACCGTCACCGGGCCGCCGGGATCGAGTGCGAGATCGACATCGGTTGCGGTATAGGAGACCGATTGGGTGAAGCCCGAAGGCGCGGTGCCGCTGACGGTCGAGAAGCTGCCGGAGACGCTGGCGGCGTGCAGGATGTCGTAGGTGGCCTTGCTGTAGACGCCGGGGTCGTAGACCAGGGCCAGCGTGCCGGCGAGCGAAGCAGCGCCGCTCACGTCGAGCTTGCTCGCGGCGGTCGGCGAGACCTCGATGTGCAAGGTGCTGCTGCTGCCTTGCGTGTAGTTGCCGCCGATGGTCAGCGTGCCGATGGTGCCGCCGGGCGACACGGTGCCGCCGGCGGTGTTCGACAGGTCGCCCTCGACCGTGCCGTGCCCCGCGAGGGTGCCGCCGCTCGCCACCGTGACATCGCCCGCGACGCTCGCGTTCGGATTGTTGATGTCGCCGATTTCAAGCGTGCCGGCCGAGACCGTCGTGCCGCCGGTGTAGGTGTTGACGCTGTCGAGGATCAGCGTGCCCGAGCCCGTCTTGAAAACCGAGCCGCTGCCGCTGATCGCGCCGGTATAGGTGGCATTGGTGGTCTGATTGACGGTCAGGGTGCCGCTGCCGAGGGACATGGCACCGCCGCCGGAGAGCGAGCCCACGCTCTGGCTGGTGCCGTTGAGCGCGAGCGTGCCGCCGTTCAGCAGCAGGGCGCCGCTCCCGAGCGTGCCGGCGCCCGAGAGCTGCAAGGTCCCAGCGTCGATCACCGTGCCGCCCGTGTAGCTGTTCGCCGCCGCGAGCGTCAGCGTGCCGGGGCCGGCCTTGGTGAGGCCGCCGCTGCCGGTGATCGCTTGGGCCATCGTCGTGCTGAACCCGTTGGTGTCGATGGTGCCGCCGCCCGCGGCCAGCGTAATGGCGCGGCTGCTGGAAAGATTGAAGCTCGCGCCGAGCTGCAGCGTGCCGCCATTGAAGGTGATGCTCCCCGAGCTCGCGCCGAGTGCCGCATCGGCGCTGACATTGAGCGTGCCGGCGCTGATCGTCCAGGGCGTGACGGCGCTGGTGCTGTTGGTCAAGGTCCAGGTGCTGCTGCCGGTCTTCTGGAAGGCGCCGAAGCCCTGGTACTGGGCGCTCGCGCCGATGGTCGAGACATCGAAGCTCGCATTGCTGCTGCCGCCGAGGATGAGCGAGCCGGTGGCGCCGCTTTCGACGACGACATTGCCGGTGATGGATGATCCTGCCAGAAGGGTGAGGCTGTTGCTGCCGCCGGTGAAGTCGATGGCGTTGGCTTGCGTGACGCCGTCGCCGCCAAGCCCGCCAGTGATCGTGCCGCTGTTGCTGATCGTCAGGTTCGCTCCCGTAACGGCGGCGCCGCCGGCGCCCGGCTGGCCCGCACTGCCGAGGGTGATCTGGCCGCCGGCGCCACCGTTGCCGCCCGCGATCGTGCCGCTCTGGTTTGAGATCGTGCCCCCGGAAAGCGAAACGCCGACACCACCGGAGCCACCGTTGCCGCCGGTTCCGCTGGCCATTCCCGGAATTCCTCCGAAGCCGCCGGCGCCGCCGGCACCGCCGGATACCGTGGTCCCGGAAATCGTGAAGCTGGCTCCGGTCGAGGAAAAATAGACGCCGACGCCGCCATCGCCGCCATTGCCCCCGCTGTTGCCCTGGCCGCCGGCGCCGCCATTGCCGCCGGTAATGGAAGCTGACGTACTGCTGTCTCCGCTCGCGCCCGATCCCGTGACGATGGCTCCGTAGCCGCCCGCCCCGCCGCCGCCGCCGCCGACGTTAAGGGTGCCACCTTTGCCGCCAGCACCGCCGGCGCCTCCGGCCAACGATGCTGTATTGGTGATGCTGCCAGCACCAGTGCCGTTGCCATTGTTGCCGCCGCCGCCGCCGCCGCCGCCGCCGCCACCAC
>DASQSR010000083.1:0-9938 GCA_035642295.1 Allostellaceae bacterium
TTGCGGCTCGACCAGGTTGAGGACGAGCTGCGTCGCGATCGCCGCATCGACGGCGCTGCCGCCGCGGCGGAGCATGTCGCGGCCCGCCGCCGCCGCCAGCGGATTGGCCGCCGCTACCATGTCGCTGCGGCCGAAGGTCGGCGGCTCCGGCGTCGTGACCGTGCGCCCCTCCGGCGGCGGCGCCTCGAGCGGCGCTTGCGCCCGCGCCGGGACGGCACTGAGGAGAAGGAGGGCGAGGAGCGCGGCGGCTTTCATCGCGGCCGATCGTTCCACGCGCGGGTCGCCCGGCGCAAGCGCGTCGGTTGTCTCGCGCGCCGCCCTCGGCCACAATCGGCGGATGCCGATCGAGCCGGGTGCGCGCAATCTCATCACCGATGTCGCCGGCATTCGCATCGGCAATGCCGCCGATGCGGCAAGGGTCACCGGCGTCACCGTCGTCATCGCCGATCATCCGATGGTGGCGGCGGTCGATGTCCGCGGCGGCGCGCCGGGAACGCGCGAGACCGACGCGCTCGATCCGGTCTCGCTCGTCGACACCGTCGATGCGGTGGTGCTGAGCGGCGGCTCGGCCTTCGGGCTCGAGGCGGCCTCGGCGGCGATGACCTGGCTCGCGGCCCAAGGGCGCGGCTTTCCCGTCGGCGCCGCGTGCGTTCCGATCGTGCCGGCGGCGATCCTGTTCGACCTCCTCAACGGCGGCGACAAGGCCTGGGGCGATGCGCCGCCTTACGCGGCGCTGGCGCGGGCGGCCTGCGCCGCGGCGGGGACGAGCTTCGCCCTCGGCAATGCCGGCGCCGGTTACGGCGCCCAGGCGGGGACGCTGAAGGGCGGTCTCGGCAGCGTCTCGGCGGTGACCGAAGACGGGCTGGCGGTCGGCGCGCTCGTCGCCGTCAATGCCCGCGGCGAGACGGTGATGCCGGGCGAGCGCTGCTTCTGGGCCTGGCCGTTCGAGCGGAACGGTGAGCTCGGCGGTCAGCGCCCGCCCCAGCGCGCGCTGCCGCCCGAATCCGACCCGCTGCCGGCCAAGGGGCCCGGCCTCGCCGGCAGCACGACGATCGGCGTCGTCGCCACCAACGCCGCGCTGACCCGCGCCGAAGCGCGGCGCCTCGCGATCATGGCGCAGGACGGTTATGCCCGCGCCATCCGGCCGGTGCACACGCCCTTCGACGGCGACACCGTCTTCGTGCTGGCGAGCGGCGCGGCGGCGCTGGCGGAGCCTCGCCCCCTGGCGCTGGCGCGGCTCGGCGCCATCGCCGCCGACGCCATGGCGCGCGCCGTCGCCCGCGGCGTCTTCGCCGCCGAGACGCTGGGCGCGATGGTGAGCTACCGCGACTGGCTCGCGCGCGGCTGAGGTAGGCTCCTAGCGCTCCCAGGGGAAGACGATCCATGTGTCCTGGCTGACTTCGGTGACGACGGTATCGACGAAGGGCCGGCCCAGGGGCTTGGCATAGACGGTGGCGAAATGCGCGCGCGGCAGCTGCCCGCGCACGACGCGCGCCGTCTCGCCGGTATCGACGAGGTCGTCGACGATGAGAAGGCCTTCGCCATCGCCGCTCACGCCTTTCAGCACTTCGACCGATCCCGGCTCGCGCGCGCGATCGTCATAGCTTTTGATGCAGAGCGTCTCGATGAGGCGGATGTCGAGTGCGCGCGCCACGATGGCGGCGGGGACGAGCCCGCCGCGGCTGACGGCGACGATGCCGCGGAAGGGGCCGTGCGCGGCGAGCCGGCGGGCAAGCGCCTTGGCGTCGCGCTCGATGTCTTCCCAGCTCAGCGGCAGATTGGTCTTGGCGGCCAGCGGCGGCTCCTAGGCACCTCGGCTTCGGCTTCGGCCGCGGGCGGCGCCGGCCTCCGGCCTTGCCGACCGCTCAGCGGACGTAGATCTGGACTTCGTTGGTCTGCACGGTGGCGCTGGTCGTCGCCGAGAGCGTGATGCGTTCGGCCGGGAGCCCCATGGTGGTGAGCGAGCGCATGACGTTCTCGGCATTGCGCTTGGAGGCGTCGGAATGCAGCGCCACCTGCGCCGGGCTGCCGGCATTGGGCGCGACCGCGACCAGGTCGAAATTCGCATCCGGGCGGCGGTCCAGCGCGCGCCTCACCGCCGAATAGAGCGCCTGCTCGTAATCGACCTTCGGCCGGTCGAAGCGGATGATCACCAGCGGCCGCCGCTCGGCGATCTCCGGCAGCGGGCGGCTGCGCGTCACCGCCATCGCCGGCGCTGCCGACGGCGGCGCCTCGGCGAAGCCGCGGCTGGCGAGGCTCGCGCCATAGAGCTGCCCGTTCTGGATGGCGAGCGACAGGGTGACGAGGTTCGAGCGCTCATTGGCGACATACTCGCTTTGCCGCGAGATGTCGTCGGAGAGCGCATTGAGCAGGTTGTCGACCTGCACCTGGGTGCGCTGCACTTCGATCTGCAGCGCGTGCAGCTGCCGATGATCCTCCTCGACGGCGCCCTGGAGGCTGAGGGCGGCGCCGATCGAGTTGAGGATATAGGAGGCGAGCGATGAATCCTGCGCCACCTGGTTGGAGAGGCTGTTGAGCTTGGCGACATCGTCGCTCATGCGGTCGAGCGCGCCTTGCGCCTGGTTCCATTGCCCGAGCAGCTCGGGATTGCCCGGCGTCGTGCCGACCTGGAGGCGCGAATTGATGCTGCCGACCATGCCGAAATAGCTGCCGGCGTCTTGCGCGATCGCCTGCCGCAGCTGCTGCAGCGCGCCGTTCTGCTGATTGACGCTGCCCTCGAGCCGCTCGACGTCGCCGCGCAGGTCCTGCACCTTGGCGCCGACGATCGTGCCGGTCGGCGAGCCCGTCGCCACCGGCGGCGGCGCATAGCTGCCCGTGCCCAGCACCGGCGGCTGGCCCGTCGCATCGGCGGTGCCGGTACCGGTGCCGAAGGTCGGCTGCGGGTTCGATTCGGCGGGGGAGGGCGGGATGGCGACGACCGTGCCGCCGCCTTCCGACGCTTTCCCGCTGCTGTTCGCGTTTGAACTGCTGTCCCCGCCAGAAAGCGACGACCAGACGGAGTCGGCCGTGTTGCTGATAGAGGAGCAGCCCGAAAGCAGCAGCACCGCAAGGGCTGCCCCAAGATGCGAGCGACGAATGAACATGCTAAGCCGGTACCCTTGTCTCAGCTACCCCGCCACGAGACAGGCCCGATGATTTCGCCGAGATCAGAAAAACCATCGCCTTTTCAGCCTGAAACCCCTTGCAGATATTACGCAAAGTCAGTTCTAGCGACAAGCAAGTTCGCCATTTCGGCCGATTTGACACACGCTATCTTGCCTTCGGCGGGCCAAGCCGCTAGCTTCCCGCGCTCACGGCGGCCGGCGGCGCCGCTGATTGCGCCCGTAGCTCAACTGGATAGAGCACCAGACTACGGATCTGGGGGTTGGGAGTTCGAATCTCTCCGGGCGCGCCATTTCTTCAACGCTGACGGTGCTTTCGCGCACGCTACCCGCGGCGGCGCGGCCGAGTCGCGCGCGCTCGGATGGGGCCTTGCCCGGCGTCGCGCTCGCCGCGCGCCGGGCCCTCGCCCTCTCTGGCGGGGAGCGGGCGCCCCCATGCGCTCCCCGGCGAATCGGGGGCCTGTCGCGTCCGCCGATCCGGCCCCTTCCCCCGTGCCGCGTTGCCGCCGCCCCGCCACCCCCTCATAGTGGTGTCGGGGGCGGTGGGGCTGGGGAGGCGGCAATGTTCGAAAGCCTCATGCGGAACTGGTGGGTGCTGGCCCTGCGCGGCGCGGCGGCGATTCTGTTCGGCGTCGTCGCCTTCCTCTGGCCGGGCGTCACGCTCACCGCGCTGGTCTGGATCTTCGCCGCCTACCTGCTGGTCGACGGCGTCTTCGCCCTCATCGCCGCGCAGCGGCAGGAGCGCTGGTGGCCGTTCGCCATCGAAGGGCTGCTCGACCTCGCCGCCGGGGTCATCGCCTTTCTCTGGCCGCATGTCGCGCTGCTCACCTTCATCTACATCGCCGCCATCTGGGCGATCTTGTCGGGCGTTGCGCTGCTCGCCGCGGCGATGCGGCTGCGCGCCTTCGGCGAAGGTCTGCTCCGCTTCGCCGGCCTGCTGTCGCTGCTCTGGGGCGTCGTCGTCGTCATCTGGCCGGTCGCCGGCGCGCTCACGCTCGCCTGGTGGATCGGCGCCTACGCCATTCTCTTCGGCGCCTTCATGCTGGCCGTAGCCCTGCGCCTCCGCCGCCGCTGGCACGCGCGCGACGAGTAGCGTCGTCGCGCCGGCGGCAGCGGCTGCGCAGCAAAGGCGCGTAGCGCCTTTGTCGGCGGCGGCGTCAGCGGTTGCGCAGCAACCGCGGGAGCCGCACCGTTCGGACTAGCCGCAGCGCCAGCAACCGCTGCCGCACCGTGCGGATTAGCCGCGCCGCCCTCAGCGATTGATCAGCCAGAGCAGCAACGACAGCACGAGGCTGATGAGGAGACAGGTGACGATCGGGAAATAGAAGCCGACATCGCCGTGCCGGACGGCGATGTCGCCGGGCAGCCGGCCGAGGCCGAGCCGCCCGAGCCACGGCCAGGCGAGACCGGCGACGAGGAAGAGAACGCCGATGAGGATGAGGAGCCGCTGCATGAAGCAAAGGTGGGGCGGCGCCGCAGCGAGGGGAAGGGTTGGGAGCTAGCCGCCGGTATAGCCCTTGTCCATCATGCAGCGGGTGACGATGTCGCCTTCGCGCACATTGTCGCTGGCGGCATCGTCGTTGGTCTTGAACTGCGTGACGCCGAGCCGCTCCCAGTCCTGCCCGCGCGCCGCCATGATATCGCTGTCGATGTTCGTGTCGCGGCTGTCGGCGACCTCGGCGGAATGGCGGCATTCGGCATAGTCGGCCGCGGCGGTTGCGGGAGGCGTCCCCTCCTTGTGCCAGCCGCCCGCTCCGCTGCAGGCGCCGAGCGCCACAAGCAAAGCCAGCGCGCAGATCCCTCGCATGTTCCCCCTCATTCCTTTCGCCGCGGCGCGGCGGCAACGGAAGATTAACCACCCTCGGCTAAACAGATTAACCGGCGATTGACGGGGCGTCCTGCGGCATCTGCGACGCGCCCTGCCGGCAAGGAGGCCTTGCGGTTCATGCGCGCGATGCTGTGGCCTTTCGCCTTGGTTTGCCTGCTCCTGGCCGGCTGCGACGCGTGGCAGACCCGCGCCGAGTTCGCGCCGCCGCAAAGCCGCTGGAATTCGAGCCAGCCCTCGCCGGCCGGCGTCAACGACAAGCCGCCGCCGATCCCGGCGCAGTATTGCTACCGCACGCTCGCCAATGTCGATTGCTACTCCGAGGCGGTGCCCAGCCGCATCACCGGCTTCACCGGCCTCTACCCCGATCCCTACAGCCTGCCGCAGTATCATTAGCTCTGTCGCGGGCGCAGGCGCGTTGTGGCTGATGCACGACAGAGAGGGCTGACGGATCTTTTAAAGACGGACCACCGAGGCAGCGAGGCGGTGAGAAGATGCGGGGTAATGGCGCGCGAGGCGCGCCGATAATTTTCTGATCAGTCCCTCACCGCCTCGGTGGTGAATCTCTCCTAGAATCGCCCAGCCTGATAGTCGACGATCGCCTGGCGGATCTCGTCGGCGGTGTTCATGACGAAGGGCCCATAGCGCGCCACCGGCTCGTTGAGCGGGCGTCCGGCCGCGAGCAGCACGCGCGTTGCCGCCTTGGGCGCCGTGATCAGCACGCCATCGCCGTCGCCGAGCACGGCGATGCTGCCGCGCGGCAGCCGGGTTGCCGCCTCGCCCACCGCGGCCTCGCCCTCGAAGGCGTAGAGAAAGGCGCTGTGCCCCGCCGGCAGCGGCAACATCGCCCGCGCCCCCGCCGGCAGCGCCACATCGAGCAGGATCGGCTCGGTGGCGATGCCATTGATCGGCCCTTTCGCCGCGCCGACCGCGCCGGCGATGACCTTGACCGAAACGCCGCCGGGAAGCTCCGTTACCGGAATCTCGGCCGGCGGTATCTCCTGATAGCGCGGCGCCGTCATCTTGTCCCTGGCCGGCAGGTTGACCCAGAGCTGGAAGCCCTGCATCAGCCCGTTCTCCTGCTCCGGCATCTCGGAATGCACGATGCCGCGCCCGGCGGTCATCCATTGCACGCTGCCTGCGTCGAGCCGGCCGGTATGGCCCTTGTTGTCGCCATGGCGCATGCGGCCGGCGAGCATATAGGTGACGGTCTCGAAGCCGCGATGCGGATGGTCGGGAAAGCCGGCGATGTAGTCGGCCGCATCGTCGGAGCGGAACTCGTCGAGCATGAGAAAGGGATCGACATCGCCGAGCTCGGGCGTGCCGATGACGCGGTTGAGCTTGACGCCCGCGCCGTCGCTCGCCGGCATGCCGCGCGCGAGCCGTGCGACCGGGCGCGGCCGGAAGGGGGTGCTGTCCATCGCCGATCCTCCTCAGCGCGCTTCCGCCCGGCGCCCGCGCACCAGCGCCACGGTCACCTCCGCCACGTGCTGGCCCTGGATGCGCGCCAGCTCGAGCTCATTGGCGCTCGGCCGCCGCTCGCCCTTGGTCCCGGCGATGGTGGTGGCGCCGTATGGAGTGCCGCCGGTGACTTCGTCAAGCCGCACCAGCCCCGGCGCGCCGTAGGGCAGGCCGACGACGATCATGCCGTGATGCAGCAGCGTGGTGTGGAAAGAGGTCAGCGTCGTCTCTTGCCCGCCATGCTGCGAGGCGGTCGAGGCGAAGGCGCTGCCGACCTTGCCGATGAGCGCGCCTTTCGCCCACAGCCCGCCGGTCTGGTCGAGGAAGTTGCGCATCTGCGCCGCCATGTTGCCGAAGCGCGTCGGCGTGCCGAAGATCACCGCGTCGTAGTCGGCGAGCTCCTCCGGCCGTGCGATGGGCGCCGCCTGGTCGAGCTTGACGCCGGCCGCCTTCGCCACCGCGTCCGGCATCAGCTCGGGCACGCGCTTCACCGTCACCTCGCTGCCCGGGACGGCGCGCGCGCCGGCAGCGACCGCCTCCGCCATGGCCTCGACATGGCCATAGGTCGAATAATAGAGCACGAGAATCCTGGTCATCCGTCCCTCCTGGGCGCTGAATTGCACCCAAGATTTAATCGTGAGGCAGGACGGTACAATGCGGCTTCCCCGACGCGGACTGTTTCCTCCAAGGAAAGAATGACCGAGGGTGCCGCCGCCGCAGCGGCTTCGCGCGGCGATGTAGCGCGCTTCAGTCCTTTATTGCTCCGACGCCGGCGCGCTGCCCGCCTTCTCCCGCCGCCGCGCCGGGAGCGCCGCCAGGATTCGGCGCTTTGCTTCCGGCGCGAGCGCCGGCCAGTGCGCGATCTCGTCGATCGTGCGGAAACAGCCGCGGCAATAGCCGGTGGCAGAATCGAGGACGCAGACGGCGATGCAGGGGGAGAGCGGCGGCGCCTCGCTCACGACGGCTTCGGCGGCGCCGTCACGTCGGCGAGCTTGGTGCGCATCGACTTCGCCTTCCAGTCGGGGATGGCGTAGACCCAGGGCGAGAGCTTCGCCTCCAGCGCCTCGGCCGCTTTTTCCGCGGCGCCGCTGCCGACCACGTCGAAGCGCGCCCAGCTCTTGCCGTCCTTGTCGAACAGCGCGACCTTCACCACCATCCCGCCGAAGCTGGTGAAGACGGCGTGCGCGACGCCCGTGGCGGGCAGCGGCATCTGCGCCGCCGGGCGCACATCGGTGAGCATCAGGCTCGCCAGCGCCGTCGTCGGCTCGACCAGCACGTCGTCGCTCTTGAGCTTCACATCCTTCGGCGCGTCCTTGAGCTCGAGCTTCGCTTCCGGCGTGTCGTGGACGATGTCGAGGCTGCTGCCGTCGGGCTGCACCAGCTCCACTTCCTTCACCTGCTCGCGCGGCAGGTCGACGATGCTGCGGTCGAGCCAGTCCGCCGCGTCGTCCGGCAGATCGAGCGTGCCGCTGGCGAGCCAGGACTGCCCATTGCCGGGCTTCCTCACATAGACGCCGTCGGTGCCGCCGCCGAGCTCGTCGATGCGGCGCTTGCCGGCGATGATCTCGCCGAGCAGGCTGCCTTTGGCGTCGCTCACCGTGATCAGCGTCGATTTCGATCCGGCTTTGCCCGCGTCCTCGACTTCGAGGCGGGAATAGAGCTCGGGCTTCTTGGTCTTCGCCTCGACATAGCGCAGCTGCGCGAGGCCGAGCAGCGCCTCGTGCAGCTTCGCCCCGTCGGCGGGATAGTCGCCCTTGTCCTCGACCACCCAGCGCTTGCCCTGATCCACCAGCGTCGTCTTGGCGTCGCCATGGACGAGCGTCATGCGCGCCACCTCGCCGAGGCGCTTGCCGATCTCCGGCAGCACCAGCCGGTCGGCCCCGGGATCGACGCCGTCGGCGCCGCCGGAGAACGACAGAGAGGCCGCGACCCCGACGGCGGCGGCCGTGACGAGGAGCAGGGCGATCAGACCTTTGTGCTTCATCGGCTCCCTCTCAGCCGGCGGCGGCGCGGCGCTTGCGCCGCTGCAGGCGCACGATGCCGAGAATCGCGGCGGCGCCCGCGACCAGCAGCGGGATGAAGGCGATGTCGAAGAACTCGAGCGCCGCCTTCAGCCGGTCGATGTCCTGCCTGAGGTCGAGCTGCACCTGGCGCAGCTGGGTGCGGATGCGCAGCATCTGGGCGCGGAAGTTGTCGAGCGCCTGGCTCTGCTCGGCGGCGAGCGTCACGCTGCCGCCCTGACCCGCATTGCCCTGCAGCTCCTTGATCTTCGCCTGCGTGTCCTTGAGCTGCTTCTCCAGCTCCTGCTCGCGCGCCTCCGAGCGCGCATCGGCGGCGCGCTGGATCTGCTGCACCACTTCGAACGGCCGCGCCGAGGTGCCGCGCGTCCTCAGCCCCATGAGATCCGTGCCGCCCGAGAGCACGTCGATGGCGTTGGTGACGAAATCGCCGTTGCCTGCGACCGGCACGGCGACGCGCTGGCCGAAGAAATCCTGCACCTGCACCCAGAAGCGGTCGTCGAGGAGGTCGGTGTCGGCGACGACGACGACGTTGATCGGCTGCGTTGCCGTCTTGATCTCGCCCGCGTCCGGCGCCGGCGCCTTTTTGGGATCGCCTGACGCCGTCGCGTCCTTGGGCTTCGCCTTGTCCTCTGCATCCTTCGCGTTCTGCGGCGGTCCGTCGGGAAAGGCCGTGCTGGCGGGGCCGCTGATGCGCGCGGCGAGCGCCAGGCGCTGGCCGCTGGACTTGAAGTCGTTGAGCAGGCCGGCGACGTCCGGCATGCCTTCGACCTTGTCGACCGGGATCTCTTCGGATTGACGCGAGGTGGTGATCAGCGGCTCGAAGCTCGTCTTGGCCCCGGGGAGCGGCTTCAGGATGCCGGCGGTCGCCATATTGATCTCGGAGAGATCGCCGGTGATGGGATCGTCGTGGTTGAGGTAGGGCGGCTTCAGCGACAGCCAGGCGACGTATTCGACCGGCTGGATGTGGTCCTCGGTGCCGGCATTGACCCGCCGCCCGTTGGCAAGATCGCCGGCGATCTTGCCCTTCTCCAGCGCGAGGCCCCAGGCGTGGAAGAGCTGCGGCAGGTCGCTGGCGCCCGGCCCGCCGCCGCCGGTCATGCGGTTCTGGTGCGCCGCCTGCGTCTCGGAATAGGGGTCGACGAACACCAGCGCCTTGCCGCCCTTCAGCACGTACTGGTCGATGGCGTAGAGCGTCTTGGGGGCGAGATTCTGCGGGTGCACGATCATCAGTACGTCGACGTCGCTCGGCACCTTGTCAAAGGATGTCGCGAGCGTGCGCACCTCGTAGAGCTGCCGCATCTGGTCGAGGATCGCGTAGGGCTGGAGCGGCTGCCCTTGCAGCGCTGCCATGTAGTCGCCTTCGAGCGGCAGGCTGGTGACGAGGCCCACCACCGTCTTCTTGGGGAAGGCGAGGCTGTGGATGAGCTTCGTCAGGTCGTATTCGAGGAAGCGCTCGCGGTCGGGCTGGAAGAAGGGGATGACCTGCTGGTCGTCGGTCGAGTTGGTGGC
>DASQSR010000084.1:0-3978 GCA_035642295.1 Allostellaceae bacterium
GTCGAGCGCGTGCGCTATGTCGGCGAGCCGGTGGCGCTGGTGGTGGCGGAAACCCGTGCCGCGGCGCAGGACGCGGCCGAGCTCGTCGAGGTCGATTACGAGCCGCTGCCGGCGGTGACCGATCTCCGCGCCGCGGTGGCGCCGGGCGCGCCGCTTCTCTTCGCCGAGGCGCCGGGCAACATCGCGCTCGACTGGGCGCTGGGCGGCGAGGCCGACAATCTCGCCGAGATCGAGCGGCTGATGCGCGAAGCGGCGCATGTGGCGCGCATCACGCTGGTCAATCAGCGCGTCGTCGTCGCGTCGATGGAGCCGCGCGGCGCCACGGCGCGCTTCGATGCGGCGAGCGGCGCCTATACGCTGATGGTCGGCGCGCAAGGCGTCAATCTCGTGCGCGAGCAGCTTCTCGCCATTTTGGGGCTCGAGCGCGGCAAGCTGCGCGTCATGACCGAGGATGTCGGCGGCGGCTTCGGCATGAAGGCGCCGGCCTATCCCGAATATGTGGCGCTGCTCGCCGCGGCCAAGCGCGTCGGCCGGCCGGTGCACTGGATGTCGACGCGCGGCGAGGCGTTCCTCTCCGACCAGCAGGCGCGCGACACCGTCACCGAGGCGGCGCTGGCGCTCGACGGCGAGGGGCGCTTCCTCGCGCTCCGCGTCGGCGTGCTCGCCGCCATGGGCGCTTATGTCACCTCCCACGGCGCATTCATCGCCACCAGCAACTTCGCCCGCTGCCTCAGCAGCATGTACCGCATTCCGCGTATTGCCGCCGAGGTCAAGTGCGTGCTCACCAACACCGTGCCCACCGGGCCCTATCGCGGCGCCGGGCGGCCCGAGGCGAACTACGCCATCGAGCGCGTCATCGACGAGGCGGCGCGGCTTTCCGGTATCGACCGCATCGCGCTGCGCCGGCGCAACCTCATCGCCCCCGGCGAGATTCCTTACCGGGCGCCGGTCGGCGTCACCTATGACAGCGGCGAATTCCCCGCGCTGTTCGAGCGCGCGCTGGCGCTCGCCGATGTCGCCGGCTTTGCCGAGCGGCGCCGACGCTCGGCGGCGGCGGGCAAGCGGCGCGGGCTCGGCATTTCCTGCTTTCTGGAGCATGCCGGCGGCGCGCCCAACGAAGGGGCGGGGATTGCCTTTCTCGGCGACGGCAAGGCGACGCTCGACCTCGCCACCGGGCCAACCGGGCAAGGCCATGCGACCATCTTCGGCCGCCTCGTCGCCGAGCGGCTCGGCGTTCCCGACGCTCTTGTGATGGTGCGCAATGGCGACAGCAGCCTCGCCGTCGACGGCACCGGCACGGTCGCCTCGCGCAACACCATGACCACCGGCACGGCCTCGCTCCGCGCCGTCGAGCTGGTGATCGAGAAGGGCCGCCCGATCGCCGCGGGCCTGCTCGAGGCGGCGGTGGAAGACATCGACTACGCCGCGGGTGCCTTTGGCATTCCCGGCACGGATCGCCGCGTGACGCTGTTCGAGGTGGCGGCGAAGGCCACCGCCGCCGGCGAGCCGCTCGACAGCAAGGCGCGCGTCGAGGTGCCGCAATCCTTCCCCAATGGCTGCCATATCGCCGAGATCGAGATCGACCCCGAGACCGGGACGGCCGCCATCGCCGCCTATGTCGCCGTCGATGATTGCGGCGTGGCGCTCGATCCGGTGATGGTCGAGGGCCAGGTGCATGGCGGGATCGCGCAGGGCATCGGCCAAGCGCTGCTGGAGGACGCGGTCTACGATCGCGCGAGCGGCCAGCTCCTCGCCGGCTCGTTCATGGACTACGCCATGCCTCGCGCCGACAGCGTCCCGGCGATCGAAAGCGTGCTGCACTCCGTGCCATGCCGCACCAACCCGCTCGGCGTCAAGGGCACCGGCGAGGCCGGCGCCACCGGCGCGCTGGCCGCGGTGATGAACGCCATCGCCGATGCGCTTGCCGGCGCGCAAATCGACATGCCGGCGACCCCGGAAAAAATCTGGCGCGCCTGCCGCGCGTCTGAACGAGGAGGAAATTGACCATGCTCTATACCTGTCATCCCGCGGCGGCGCATGCCATGCGCGTTCCGGCGAAGCGCGCGCGGCGTAAGGGCGCGGCTCGCCGATCCTTCACCGTCGACATCCATTGTCATGTCTTCACGCCCGAGGCCGATCGCCTGGCGCAGCCTGCGTTCCGGCCCGACTACGAGCCGATGCTGCGGCATGCGACCGAGGCGACGCGCGAGGTCAACCGCAAGCAGCAGGAGACCATTCGCGGCAAGCTGACTTCGGTCGAGACGCGGCTTGCCGACATGGACAAGCTCGGCATCGACATCCAGGCGATCTCGCCGGCGCCGCCGCAATACTATTACTGGGCGCCGCCGGAACTCGGCCGCGAGACGGCGCGCCTCGTCAACGACCGCATCGCCGAGATCGTGGCGCAGCATCCCGACCGCTTCGTCGGCATGGGCACGGTGCCGCTGCAGGCCCCGGAGCTCGCGGTGGCGGAGCTGGAGCGGGCGGTGAAGCAGCTCGGGCTGCGCGGCGTCGAGATCTGCACCAATGTCGCCGGCGCCGAGCTCTCCGAGCCGCGCTTCCGGCCGTTCTTCGCCAAGGCGGAGGAGCTGGGCATTCTCATCTTCCTGCATCCCAACGGCTTCACCGAGGGAAGGCGGCTCGCCGATCACTACTTCATCAACATCATCGGCAACCCGCTCGAGAGCACCGTGGCGGTGAGCCATCTCATTTTCGGCGGCGTGCTCGACGCCTATCCGCGCCTCAAGATCTGCGTTGCCCATGGCGGCGGCTTCCTGCCCGCCTATTCCGGCCGCAGCGATCACGGCCACGGCGCGCGCTCCGACAGCCGCAGCGCGATCAAGAAGAAGCCGACGAGCTATCTCAAGAAGCTCTATTTCGACACCATCGTCTTCACCCACCATCAGCTCGATTACCTCGTCCGCACCTGGGGCGCCGACCACGTCCTGCTCGGCAGTGACTATCCCTTCGACATGGCCGAGCCCGACCCGGTCGGCTTCGTCTCCGGCGCCAGGCTCGCCAGCGCCGACAAGGCGGCGATCCTCGGCGGCAACGCCGCCAAACTGCTGAAGATCAAGGCGCCGCGGAAATCAAAATGATGCTTGGCTGCATGGCCGACGGATAAGTTTGCAGCGCGCGGGCCCTCTCGACTCTGGCTCTCGCGCATGCGAGGCTGGCCGCCAGAAACGATCAGGGGAGGCTCGGGTGAAGCTCTACACCTATTGGCGCTCGCAGGCGACCTTCCGCGTGCGCATCGCCCTCAACATCAAGGGGCTCGCGCGCGAGGACGTGGTCGTCAATCTCGAGCGCGGCGACCAGCTCGCGCCGGCCTATCGCAAAGAAAATCCCCAGGCGGTGCTGCCGACGCTCTATGACGGCGACGCGAAGCTCTTCCAATCCGTCGCCATTCTCGAATATCTCGAGGAGAAGTATCCCGAGCCGCCGATCCTGCCGAAGGACCTGCTGGCCCGCGCCTGGGTGCGCGGCTTCGCCATGATCAACGTCGCCGACTCGCATCCGCTGATCACCCCGCGGATCCGCAACTATTTCCAGGATGTATTGAAGGCGGACGAGGCGACGCGGCTCGCCTGGTGCCGCCATTGGCTCGCCGCCGGGCTCGAGGCGATGGAGGCGCTGCTGGCCGAGAAGTCGCCCGCCGGCAAGTTCTGCCACGGCGACACACCGACCGTGGCGGATATCTGCCTCGTGACGCAAGTGACGCCGGCGCAGCTTTTCCAGGTCGATCTCGCGCCCTATCGGCGGGTGATGCGCATCTACGAGGCCGCCATGGCCGTTCCCGCCTTCGCCGAGGCGCATCCGCGCAAGCAGCCCGATTTTCCCGGGCACTGAGCCCCAAGGTATCCTGACGCCATGGCAACTCTCGATATCCGGCCCATTTCCGGCGCGCTCGGTGCTGAGATTCACGGCGTGGCGCTCGACCGCGAGCTCGACGCCGAAACCGTGGCCGCGCTGCGCCGG
>DASQSR010000085.1:0-19259 GCA_035642295.1 Allostellaceae bacterium
CGCCGGGCCGCTCGACCTTGATCACGTCGGCGCCGAACCAGGCGAGAAGCTGGGTGCAGGTCGGTCCCGACTGCACATGGGTGAAATCAAGGATCTTCACGCCTTCGAGTGCCTTGGCCATGTTCCTCTCCGAAACTCCGTCCCTTGCGTTCCCGTCACGTTGCCGGCGGCCGCCCTTCGGGCCGCGGCCCAAGTGCGAAGACGCTCTATTTCATTTCTTGCGCAGCGCGCTTTGCGGGTTGAGGTTGCCGATACGGCCGCTCTCGCTGCCGGCCGCGGGATCGATCACCGCATTGATGAGTGTCGGCTTACCCGAGTCTAGCGCCGCAGTCACCGCGCGCTTCAGCGCATCGGGCGTCGTCGCATTCACCCCCACGCCGCCGAAGGCCTCGATGATCTTGTCGTAGCGCGCGCCCTTGACGAAGACGGTCGTGGCAGGATCGGCGCCGCCGCCGCGATTGACGTCGGTGCCGCGATAGATGCCGTCATTGTTGAGGATGACGACACAGACGGGCAGGTTGTAGCGGCAGATCGTCTCCACCTCCATGCCGCAGAAACCGAAGGCACTGTCGCCTTCGATCGCGAGCACCTTGTTCCCGGTCTCCACGGCGGCGGCGATGGCCTGGCCCATGCCGACGCCCATCACGCCCCAGGTGCCGACGTCGAGGCGCTTGCGTGGCTGGTAGACGTCGACGACGCCGCGGGTGAGGTCGAGCGCGTTGGCGCCTTCGTTGACGAGGATCGTATCCGGCCGCTCCTTGATGACCGTGCGCAGCACGCCGAGCGCGCCGTGGTAGTCCATCGGCACGTTGTTGTTCATGAGGCGCGGCGCCATCTTGGCGACGTTCTCTTCGCGCTTCGCCTTGACCGCCTCAGTCCATTCGCGCGGCGGCGCCGGCCAGTCGCCGCCCATGCCTTCGATCAACGCGGCGACGCACGAGCCGATATCGCCCACCACCGGCGCGGCGATTTCGACGTTGCTGTCCATTTCCCGGGGCTCGATGTCGATCTGAACCAACTTCTTCGACGCCTCGCCCCAGGTCTTGCCCTTGCCGTGCGACAGGAGCCAGTTGAGGCGCGCGCCGATCAGCATCACGACGTCGCTGTCCTTCAACACGGTCGAGCGCGCGGCGCCGGCGCATTGCGGATGCGTATCGGCGAGCAGCCCCTTGGCCATGCTCATCGGCAGGAAGGGAATGCCGCTCTTCTCGACCAGCGTCCTGATCGCGTCGTCGGCCTGGGCATAGGCCGCGCCCTTGCCGAGGATGATCAACGGCCGCCGGGCGGATTTGAGGACATCGAGCGCGCGCCGGACGACGGCGGGCGCCGGGATCTGGGCGGGCGCGGGGTCGATGACCTGGACCAGCGACTTCCGGCCCGCCTCCGCATTCATCACCTGGCCGAAGAGCTTGGCCGGCAGGTCGAGATAGACGCCGCCGGGCCGCCCCGAGACCGCGGCGCGGATCGCACGCGCAACGCCGATGCCGATATCGGCGGCATGCAGCACGCGGAACGCCGCCTTGCACAGCGGCTTGGCGACGGCGAGCTGATCCAGCTCTTCGTAATCGCCCTGCTGCAGGTCGACGATCTCGCGCTCGGACGAGCCCGAAATCAGGATCATCGGAAAGCAGTTGGTCGTGGCATGGGCGAGAGCGGTGAGACCATTGAGGAAGCCGGGCGCGGACACGGTGAGGCAGACACCGGGCTTTTTGGTCAGGAAGCCGGCGATGGCGGCGGCGTAGCCGGCGTTCTGCTCGTGGCGGAACGAGAGCACGCGGATGCCCGCTTCCTGCGCCATGCGGCCCAGATCCGTGATCGGGATGCCGGGCACACCGTAGATCGTGGTCAGCCCGTTGAGCTTCAGCGCATCGATGACGAGGTGGAAGCCGTCGGTCAGCTCCTGCGTCTCGTCCGCCGTCGCCCGCGCCGGCTCCTTGAGCGTGGTGGCTTGCGTCATCGAGGCTGTGCTCCCATGGGGTGTCGGTTGTTCAGCTCAGAAAATTGCAGTGCTTCTCGACATGCGCCGCAAGGTCGAGCGTGTGCTGAAGCGTCAGCGCCTCGGCACGCCCGGTGTCGCGGCGCTCCAGCGCTTCGATGATCTTGAGATGATCGACGATCGAACGCGCGGCGCGGTTGTCCTGGCCGATGGTCATCTGGCGGATCGCCCGGACATGGATGAAGAGGTTCTCGGTCATGTCGGCGATGCACTGATTGCCGCTCATCCGGATGATCGCCTGGTGGAAGCGGATATTGGCGTCGGAATATTCGTCGAGATGGCCTTCGGGCGAATGGCCCTCGCCCTGGAACTCGTCGAACAGGTGGCGCAGCGTCGCGATCTCGGCGTCGCTCGCATGGAGCGTGATGAGGCGCGCGGCGAGACTCTCGAGCGCCGCCCAGACCTCGATCATCTCGAGGATCTCGCGCTTGGTCTTGCGCACGACGAAGATGCCGCGGCGCGGCAAGGTCTTGACAAACCCCTCCTGCTCCAGGAGCGTCATCGCCTCGCGGATCGGCGTGCGCGAGACGCCGAGGTCCTGCGACAATTGCCGCTCGTCGAGGCGGATTTCGTGTGGCTGCGCATAGATGTTGACCGAGGTGATGGCCTGCTTCAGCGCGTGATAGGCTTGCGTGCGGAAGCTCGACTGCGTGTCGATGGGCTTGACCTCGAGTCGCGGTATCGCCACGGGTCCCCTCCTCGCTGATATGCCAGATTATTGTATACGGCATACCAGCTGTCAAACGGCCAGTCGAGCGGCGCGGGCGAAACCTGTACCAAGCAATCAGGGCAATATGGGGATAGCCGCCAAACCGAAGGTTGCGCCGAATTGACGACGCACGCGTGGCGTGCGGCGCTCCCCGCTGCTATTGTCCGGAAGTGTGGCTTCCAGCATGGGTCGAGGGGATCGTAAGCTCGCGGTGCATCTACGCCCCGCGGTGATCCTGCGGGGCATTACGCTGCCGGCACGACGAGCCCAGCATCTTGGCGCGGCAGGGGGCGCGTTCCGAGCTTGCCCAAGGTCGGAGCGCCAGCGAGCGCGAGCGGAGGAGGCACGAGCGCGTCGATGACGGCGGCGGCTGTCACGCAAAAGGACGAGGCGCGGCTCACCGCGAACGCTTCTCTCGACCGCTTTGACAGCGAGCCGGAAGAGGCGTTCGACCAGCTCGCCCGGCTGGCGCAGCGGCTCTTCGCCGCGCCGATGGCGCTGCTCAGCCTCGTCGACGGCGACCGGCACTGGATCAAGGCGCGGATTGGCATGGATGGCGCCGAGATGCCGCGCGCGGCGGTCTTCTGGGAACAGGCGATCGCCAGCGGGTCGACGCTGGTGGTGCGGGACACCCGCCTCGATGCGCGCTTTGCCGAGAGCCCGGCGGTGCGCCAGGGCGGCATCCTCTGCTATGCCGGAGCGCCGCTGATCGGCGAAGGCGGGGAGCGCCTGGGCGCGCTCTCAATCATCGACCGGGTGCCGCGGCCCGATATCGACGAGCGGGCGGTCGAGAATCTGACGCGGCTGGCGGCGCTTGCGGTCGGCGAGATCGAACGACAGGACTCGGCACGCCGGCTCGCCGCCGAGCGCGTCGCGCGGGGCCTCGCCGAAGCGCGGCTGAAGCTGCTGGGCGACCTCACCGAGGCGGCGCTCGCCGCCGCCGACTTCAAGGCGGCGATGCGCGCCTGCCTCAACCTCATCGCCGAGCACGTCGCCGCCGATTGCGCGCTGGCCTATGGGACCGCGCCCCATGCCACCTATTGCGAGCTCGAGGCGGAATACATGGCGCCCGGCAGCGACGCCGAGGTCTATGTCCAGCACATTCGCCGCCATTGCATGCGCGAGGACAATTCGATCGCCGCGGTCTCGGTGCTGCATCAGCGGTTGATCGCCGTGGCCGATCTTCCAGCCATCGACTTGCGCCGCTACCCTTCGACGCAGGCGGCGCTCGACAACGGCTTCAGCAGCCTCCTTTGCGTTCCCTTCGAGAATGCCGGGGCCAAGTTCGGCCTCACCTTCCTGTTCCGCCGGACGCTCCGCGACATGAGCGAGGTGGCGGAAACCATTCACAGCCTCTCAGGCAAGGTGCGCGACCTGCTGGCGCGCAAGCGCGCCGAGGAGCGCATCGCGCTGCTGCAATCGGTGGTGCTCAACGCCAACGACGCGGTGATGATCGCCGAGGCGGCGTCCGGGCCGGCGGGAGCGCCGCGCATCGTCTATGTCAACCGCTCCTTCACCGCCATGACGCTCTACGAAGCCGAGGAAGTGCTGGGGCGCTCGCCGCACTTCCTCCACGGCCCCGGAACCGACGCACGGGCGGTGGAGCGGCTGGCCGCGGCGGCGGCGCGCTGGGAACCGGTGCGCGTCGAGATGATCAACTACCGCAAGGACGGCAGCGAGTTCTGGGTCGAGATCGACGTCGCGCCGGTAGCCGACGCCAATGGCTGGTACACCCACTGGATCGCCATCCTGCGCGACACGACGCAACGCAAGCTGGCCGAGGAGCGGCTCAAGGAGCGCGAGCGCGAGCTCAGGCAGCTCGCCGAGCGGCAGGCGGAGATTCTCGACGCGTTGCCGGCGCATGTGGCGCTGCTCGATCGCGAGGGACGCATCCTCTCGGTGAGCCGCAGCTGGCACGACTTCGCGGCGGCGAGCGGCGTCGACGCGCCCTCGCCCATCGGCGGCAGCTATTTCGACTTCTGCAACGCGAGCTCCTGGGGGGAGGCCGGCAAGGCCGCCGCCGACGGGCTGGCGCTGGTGCTTGCCGGCCGTCAGCAGCAATTCAGCATCGACCATCCCTCGGAGCAGGGCCCCTTCCGCCGTTGGTACCGTCTGATCGCGGCGCCGCTCGTCCTGGGTCGCGCCGGCGGGGCGGTGGTGATGCATCTCGACGTCACCTCGAACAAGCTCGCCGAGGAGGCGCTGCGCCGCGAGAAGGAATTCTCCGAATTCCTGATCAAGAGCAGCACCGAGGGCATCCTCGTCTTCGACCGCGAGTTCCGCATCACGCTGTGGAACCCCGGTATCGAGCGCATCACCGGGCGCAGCGCCGAGCAGGTTCTCGGCCACCGCATCTTCAACGTGATCGCCTTCGCCCTGGGCACGCCGGGCGAGGCAGCGATGCGCGGCACGCTCGAAGGCATCGAGAGCTCGCTCGACGACCAGCGCTACAGCATCGCCGAGACGGGCCGCGAAGGCTTCTTCGAGGCTTATTTCGCGCCGCTCTACAGCCGCGGCCGCGAGGTCATCGGCGGCATCGGCTTCCTGCGCGAGACCACCGAGCGCCGCCGCATCGAGGATGCGCTGCGCCAGTCGCAGAAGATGGAGGCGGTGGGCCAGCTCACCGGCGGCATCGCGCACGACTTCAACAATATGCTCACGGTGATCGCCGGCAATCTCGAGCTGCTGGAGAGCAAAGTCGCCGACCGGCCGCGGCTGCTGCGCCTGGTCAATTCGGCGGCGCTGGCGGCGAGCCGCGCCGAGAAGCTGACGCAGCAGCTCCTCACCTTCTCGCGGCGCCAGCAATTGCGGCCACAGGCGATCGACTTCAACCAGATCGTCATCGGCATGGACGACCTGCTGCATCGCACGGTCGGCGAGCACATCGAGATCAAAAAGCAGCTGGCGGCCGAGCTGTGGCCGGCGCTGGCCGATCCGAACCAGATCGAGACGGCGCTGCTCAACCTGATCCTGAACGCGCGCGATGCCATCCGGCATACCGGCCAGATCACCATCGAGACCGGCAACGCCGTGGTCAGCGCGGCGCAGGGCGATCTGGCGCCCGGCGCTTACGCGATTCTCGCCGTCACCGACACCGGCCAGGGCATGTCGGAGGAGGTGCTGATTCATGTCTTCGAGCCGTTTTTCACCACCAAGGAAGTCGGCAAGGGAACCGGCCTCGGCCTTGCCCAGGTCTATGGCTTCGTCAAGCAATCGGCCGGCCATGTCCGGATCGAAAGCCGCGTCGGCGAAGGCACCACGGTAAGGCTCTACCTGCCGCGCGCCGAAGGCGCCAGCGCCGCCGCCGGCATGGCGCCGGTCAGGGCGCAGCAATACCGCGGCAGCGAGACGGTGCTGGTGGTCGAAGACGATCATGGCGTGCGCGATTTCGCCGTCTCGGTGCTGCGCGAGCTGGGCTATCGCGTGCTCGAGGCGGCCAATGGCGACGCCGCGCTCGGCCTCATCGAGGCGACGAGCGGCATCGACCTGCTGTTCACCGATGTGGTGATGCCGGGAGCGCTCAACGGCGTCGATCTCGCCAAGGCGGCGCTGGAGCGCCGGCCGGACCAGCGCGTCCTCTTCACCTCGGGCTATACGACGCGGCTGGTCGAGAAGGAGTGGCCGGCGCAGCGCGTCGACCTCTTGCGCAAGCCTTACCGCTCGATCGACCTGGCACAGCGCGTGCGCGCCGCCCTCGATCGCTCGACTGCAGTGGCGGAGTAGAGCTCCTCAGTTCTTGGCCGGAGCCGTCTCCACGGCCGACAGATAGCGCTCGAAGGCTGCCTGATCGGTGAACACCTCGGCGGCGAAGCCGGCCTGCCGCGCCGCGGCAACGTTTTCGGGCCGGTCGTCGACGAAGAGCGAGCGCGCGGGATCGATGCCGGCGCGCGCCGCAACCCGGCGGAACGCACTCAAGGCGGGCTTGGCATCGCCGATCTCGTGGCTCAGATGCGCCTCGAAGCTGCCGAGCCGGCCGTCGCTCAACTCCAACAGATGCTGCCAATGCTCGTGATTGGTGTTGGAGAAAAGCAGCACGCGGCGCGCGGCGGCGAGGCGCTCGACATAGGCGAGCATCGCCCAGTCGATGGCGAGATGGCAGCACCAATCGGCAGCGAACGCCTCCCACTCCCCGGCATAGCCGAACTCGGCAACGAGGCGCCGGTGAAGATGCGCGATCGGCAGCTGCCCCCGTTCGTAGCCGGGATCGCGCGCGGCGGCGGCGATCGCCGCCGGCGGCGGAGCGGGACGGCAGCGCGCCGCCAGCGCTCGATAAAGCTGCTCGTTGTCGTGCGGCACGATCACGCCGCCGAGATCGAAGACCAGTGCCGCAAATGCCGCCATTGCCTCTCCTTGGCTCTCGTTGCCTGCCTTAGCACGCCGCGCGTCGGCAGTGGAGGGAGGATCGGTGGGCTGCAGCTTTTGCTTGACAAGACGGGGCGCGATGCTTACTTCGCCGCTTTCCCGCCGCCCCGGTTTGGAGTTAGTGCCATGCCTCCCGATCAGAAGCACGCGAGATTCTCTGGCCGCATGGTCATCGTCGGCTTCGGCAGCATCGGCCAGGGCGTGCTGCCGCTGCTGCTTCGGCACCTCGATATCGCGCCGTCGCAGATTAGCATCGTCACCGCCGAGGAGCGCGGCCACGAGGAGGCGCGCGCGCTCGGCGTTCGCTTCATCCTCGAGCCTCTGACGCGCGACAATCACGCGCGCGTGCTGGAGCCGCTGCTGGGGCCCGGCGACTTCCTGCTGAATGTCTCGGTCGAGGTGTCGAGCGTCGCGCTCATCGAGCTCTGCCGCCGCCTCGGCGCGCTCTATCTCGACACCTGCATCGAGCCCTGGCCGGGCGGCTACACCGATCCCTCGCTCTCGCCCTCGCGGCGGTCGAACTATGCGTTGCGCGAGAGCGCGCTGGCACTGCGCCAGGGCCAAGGCAACGCGCCGACCGCGGTGGTGACCCACGGCGCCAATCCCGGGCTCGTCTCCCATCTCGTCAAGGAAGCGCTGCTCAACATCGCCGCCGATACCGGCACCGCCGCGGCGACGCCGAAGAGCCGCAGCGAGTGGGGCGCGCTCGCGGCGCGGCTCGGGATCAAGGTGATCCACGTCGCCGAGCGCGACACCCAGATCTCGCCGCAACCGAAGCGGCGCGGCGAGTTCGTCAACACCTGGTCGATCGACGGCTTCGTCGGCGAAGGCCAGCAGCCGGCCGAGCTTGGCTGGGGCAGTCATGAGCGGCATTTCCCGGCCGATGGCAGGCGCCATGATTTCGGCCCGGATTGCGCCATCTACCTGCTGCGCCCCGGCGCCTCGACGCGGGTCCGCACCTGGACGCCGCTGGAAGGGCCGTTCCACGGCTTCCTCATCACCCACAGCGAGGCGATTTCCATCGCCGATTACTTCACTGTGCGCGATGGCGAGACCGTGCGCTACCGGCCCACCGTCCACTACGCCTATCATCCCTGCGACGGCGCGGTGCTGTCGATCCACGAGCTGGCCGGCAAGAACTGGCACATCCAGTCCGAAAAGCGCCTGATCGTCGGGGAGATCAGCCAAGGCATCGACGAGCTTGGCGTGCTGCTCATGGGCCATGCCAAGGGCGCCTACTGGTACGGCTCGCAGCTCTCGATCGACGAGGCGCGGCGGCTGGCCCCTTACAACAACGCGACCAGCCTGCAGGTGACGGTGGCGGTGCTGGCGGGCGTTGTCTGGGCGCTGGAGAATCCGCGCGCGGGGATCATCGAGCCGGACGAGATGGATTTCGCCCGCTGCATGGCGATCATGCGGCCCTATCTCGGCAAGACCGTCGGGGCCTATAGCGATTGGACGCCGCTGCGCGATCGCGGCCGGCTCTTCCCGGAAGATCTCGACACGGCCGATCCCTGGCAGTTCAAGAACTTCCGCGTGGTGTGAGACGACCTGCCGGAATCGGTTCGCGCGCGGCGAGGCGGCGCGAGAATTCGAGAATGGCGCGCTCGACCTCCTTCAGCTCGACGCCGTTGGCGTCGAGCTTGCAGCCGAGACAGCTTTCCTCGTTGAAGTGGTCCAGCACCATCCTCGGAAACCGGGTCGAGAGCCAGGCGAGGGTCTTGCGCCTGATCTCGTCGATCTCCGCGGGATCATGACAGCCGCCGCGCCTGGCAATCTCGACAAAATCCCGCTGGTGGCGGCGGCAAGTGTAGCGAAAATGCAGCATCAGCCGCCGCCGCCGCGGTGCGCTTCCGCCGCCGCCGCGGCATTGGCAGGGTGGCAACCCTCCCGAAGAGCCGCGCACTGATCAAAACTGACGCGCATGCGCCTCCGGACCGGCGGTCGGTTCGACAGCGTGGATGGAGCGGACAGGGCGGGCATAGCCCCCTCTTCGGGCCCTTGGCGAGCCGCCATCTTGTTGGGGAGAGAGGCTAGTTGCCGCCGCTCGGCGCGGCAACATTTGCGTCACAGTTATCCACCAAAAAAGATTACGGGGATCATTTCGTCCCTCGCCCATCGCGATTGGCGCGAAACCAAAACGCGCGCCAAGCGTTTGTGACTTTTGGGGGAAACTGCCCGTGCCGATCGTCGAACTCAGGATTGCGTCTACTCAGGTCGCCGCCCGCATGGACGAGGTGCGCGAGTGGCTGCGCGACCGCCAGAGCGTCCACAAGCTCACCTCGACCGGAAGCAGCGGCGAGACGCTTGTCGTGATCGAGTTCGTGTCTGCCGCCGAGGCGGACGACTTCGCCCGGCAATTCAGCGGCAGCGTGGTGCCGGGGTGATCGACCTCTCGCGGCGCGGATCGGCCCGCGCCCGATCGGCCCCGCTCGGAGACGAGGTGGCGTCTCCATCGTTTGTAGCGCGCCGTGTTCACTCTCCAGCTTGGCAGGAAACCATGGCCGTTGCCAAATGCCGCCGATGCCGTGCCACCGTTTCCGTCCGCCTCGAGGGAGGGGCCTGGATGACGGGCTGCGGCGACAGCTTTCGGAGCCGCTGTGCGGAACGGGGCGATGACGGGCCGGTCGCCGCGCCCGACGATTGCGCGCCGATGCGCGAGGCCATCGCCCGCGCGCAGCTCCGCGCCGAGCGCGAGGCGGCGGCCGTCGGCGCGCCCTCGCGACCTCAACCACTACCCGCCTGACCGATCAGCCGATACCGTAGCGCGTGATGACGGCGGCGAGGTCGCCGCTGAGCGATGCGCCGGTGTGAATGGTGGGAATGCCGGCGGGGAGGTGCTTCGACAGCTCGCCCTCGTCGAGGCTGGTGAGGATCGCCACCGGAATGCGGTGCGTCGTCGCCATGGCGGCAAGCGCGCGCGCGAGGTCCGTGCCGGGCAGCTCCGCCATCGTCGCCGAGGCGATGATGAGATTGGGTTTCATGCGAATGGCAAGGGTGAATGCCTCGGTCGCCGACTGCGTGAGGATGGCGCGGATGCCGCAAGCGGCAAGCTCGCGCGCTACCAGCCGGCCGACGACGCGCGATGAGGTCACCAGCAGCGCCTCGACGTTGCGCAGCTCGATCTCGTCGGGATTGAAGGCGCGCGGCATCGGCAGTGCGCGCAGTGCGGCGGCAACAAAGGCATCGTCGCTCGCCGCGCTGTCCATCGCTTCGGCCATGGCGTCGACATGGGCGCGGATATCGAGCAGTGCCGCTTCGCCCTGGCCGAGGTCCATGTCGTCGAGGTAGTTCTCGAGCCGGTGCGCCACCAGCGACACCAGCGGGAAGCCGGAAGCTTCACCCATGCCCTTCAGCGTGTGAGTGTCGCGGCGGAGCTGCGACAGCGCCCCCGGCAGGGGCGTCACGCCGTGAAGCGCGGCCTCGATCAGCCGGTCCATCTGGCCGAGGCGCTCTTCCGATTCCTCGCGGAAGGTTTGGCGCAGATTGACGAAGGGATCTTCCGCCGGCACCAGCGTCTTGGCGGCCATGAATTGCGGTCCTCCGGGTGTGAGCGCGCGCCCGGCGCGCCCGCTCTCCGCGAGGCTAAAGGAGGACGGCTAAGGATTGGTTTATGCCCTGCCAGGCGTACAGCCGGCCGCCTTCAGCTTGCGTTGTGTCGACGCCGGGAACTTCGCCAAGAGGGCATCGGGCCGGGCGGGCCGCTGCACGAGCTCGCCGCCGCAGTTGGGGCAGCGTTCGTGCAGCACGGCCTCGGCGCAGCTGCGGCAGAAGGTGCATTCGAAGGAGCAGATCATCGCCTCGCCGGAACCGGGCGGCAGATCGCGATCGCAGCATTCGCAATTGGGACGCAGCTCCAGCATCGCCGTCTCCTCGTCTCAGGCATCCGTCACGGCGCGACGCCGCCCATCTTCGCGAGCAGCCGCCATTCCTCCGACGATACCGGTACGACCGAGAGCCTTGACTGCCGCACCAGCGCGAAATCGGCGAGCTGCTTCTCGGCCTTGATCGCGGCGAGGGTCACCGGCGTCCGCAAGGGCTCGAGCGGCGCTACATCGACCATGACGAAGCGGCCTTCCTTGTCGGTCGGATCGGGATAAGCGTCCTTGACGATCTCGGCGACGCCGACGATCGCCGGCCCCTCGCCCGAGTGATAGAAGAAAGCGCGGTCGCCGACCTTCATCGCTTTCAGATTGTTGGCGGCTTGATAGTTGCGCACGCCATTCCAGTTGGTCCGGCGGTCGCGGACCAGCTGCTCCCAGGAATAGGACGAGGGCTCGGATTTCAGCAGCCAATGGCGCATGGGTTCAGCTCCTCAGCGTGCCCGCGCGACAAGGAAGAGGCGGCGGAACGGCAGCAGCGTCTTGCCGTCGGCACGGGGGGGATAGGCCCGCCGCAGTTTGGCGGCGTAGGCGGCAACGAATTCCGCGCGCAGCGCGCCGTCGAGCGCCTCGAGAACCGGGCGCAGCGCGGTGGCGCTCACCCATTGCAGCACGGGATCCTCGCCCGCGAGCACGTGGAGATACTCCGTCTCCCAGAGATCGAGCCCGTCGCGCGCCAGCGGCACCAGCAGGTCGTAATACCATTCCGGCGGCTGCACCGGGTCCCGACGCAAGATCGTGGCGCCGCCCACGACCGGCACGAGCGCCGCTGCCCAGGGGCCGTCAGCGGCGGTCTCGCGCATGAGGACATGGGAGGGCGCATCGAAGTTGCGCGGCATCTGAACTGCCAGCACGCCGCCCGGGACCAGCTGGCGCATGAGATGCGGGAACAGCTGCGCGTGTCCGCCGAGCCACTGCAAAGTCGCGTTGGAGAACATGAGGGCGGCGGGCTCCGGCGCGGACCAGGTGGTGATGTCCGCCTCGAGCCAGCGGATGGAGGACGCCTCGGCCGCGGCCTTTTTCAGCATCTCGGGCGAGCGGTCGATGGCGGTCAGCCGGCGATCGGGCCAGCGTCCGGCCATCGCGCGGGCATGCGCACCGGTCCCGCAGCCGAGTTCGAACAGCGGCCCCGGCGGGAGCTCGTCCAGGCGCGCCAGCAGCTCGAAGCCGGGCCGAAGCCGCTCATCGCCGAATTTGAGATAGAGCGCCGGGTCCCACGCCATTGCCACCTCGCCATCGCTTGCCCCGGACGGTCTTACCGCAGAATGGGTGCGAGGGAAATCCGGCTGCCGACCCTCCACTGACGGCCCTTCGCGCTGCCGATGCCTGCGGCGTGATGGCACTCTACCTTTCGTTTCCGCTGCTTGGTCCCGATATTGGCTGCGACGCTCGAGGCCATCGAAAGGAAGGCGACGCATGGCAAGCCTGCGGGAGAAGCAGCTCAGCAAGGTTCCTGAAGTCACGCTGGTTTTCTGGGTCATCAAGATCGCCGCGACGACCCTGGGCGAGACCGGCGGGGACACCGTCACCATGACGATGAATCTCGGCTATCTCATCGGCACCGCGATCTTTCTGTCGGCGCTGATCGTGCTCGTTGCCGCGCAGATCACGGCGAAGCGCTTTCACCCCTGGCTCTATTGGGCGACGATTGTCGCCTCGACCACCGCCGGCACCACCATGGCCGATTTCGCCGACCGCTCGCTCGGCATCGGCTATGCCGGCGGCTCGTCGTTGTTGCTGTTCTGCCTCCTGGCGGTCCTCGGGCTTTGGTATTGGTCGTTGAGCTCGATCTCGGTGGCAACGGTCACCACGCCCAAGGTCGAGGGCTTCTATTGGGCGGCGATCACCGTCTCGCAGACCCTGGGAACGGCGCTCGGCGACTGGACGGCGGACAGCCGGGGGCTCGGCTATGAGGGCGGGGCGATGGTGTTCGGCGCGGCGCTGGTACTGGTCGCCGCCGCCTATTTCTGGACCAACGCGTCGCGCGTCCTGCTGTTCTGGGCCGCGTTCATCCTGACCCGGCCGCTCGGTGCCACCGTCGGCGACCTCCTCGACAAACCCGTGCACGATGGCGGGCTTGCCTTGAGCCGCCCTCTCGCTTCTGCCGTCATCGGCGCGTTCATCGTCGGCTGCCTCCTGGTCCTGCCGCAGCGCGCGGGCCGCCACCCCGGCCCCTCGGCGTCCGCTCCCTGAGGGAGGCGGGCTTCGGTCTATAACACATATAGTATGTGATATATGCCTATTTGACATCGTGACGATGACAAATTAGATTAAACCACAGCGCCGATTTGAGCTCAGCTTGCGGGCGCTTTAGAAGTGCGGCTAAAGCGAGGCGCCCGACGCCCCGCCGATGCCACCGGCGATGGAGCGAGAGATGAAGACGAAGGGCGCACCGTCCAAGGTCGAAGCGGTGAAGCAATCGAGCCACGGCTTGCGCCAGGGGCTGGCGGCCGGCCTGGCCGATCCGGCTCCCGCCTTCGACGATGACGGCTACCACCTGCTGAAATTCCACGGCATCTATCAGGGGTATGACCGCGACAGCGCCACGCTGAGGAAACAGCAGGGGCTCGACAAGGAGCACCAATTCATGGCGCGCGTCCGGATTCCGGGTGGCCGGCTGACCGCACGTCAGTACCTGGCCCTCGACGACCTTGCCGACCGCTACGCCAACGGGACGCTGCGAGTCACCACGCGGCAGAGCATCCAGTTCCACGGCGTCGTCAAGCGCGAGCTCAAGGAGACCATCGCCTCGATCAACCAGGCGCTGCTGACGACGCTGGCCGCGTGCGGCGACGTCGTGCGCACCGTCACCACCGTCGCGGCGCCGATCCGCGATGCCGCGCATCAACGTCTTGAAGCCGATGCGCGCGAGCTCTCCGCCGCGCTGCTGCCGCGGACCGGCGCCTACCACGAGATCTGGCTCGATGGCGAGCAGGTCACCGGGCTCGATGAGGACGCGCTCTATGGCGCGACCTTTCTGCCGCGCAAATTCAAGATCGGCTTGGCGCTGCCCGAGGACAATTCCGTCGATGTTCTGACCAACGATCTTGCTTTGATCGCGCTTTACGACGGCGAGCGGCTCGCCGGCTACAACATTGCGCTGGGCGGCGGGCTCGGCATGACGCACAACAATCCCAAGACCTTCCCGCGCCTCGCCAGCCTGGTCGCCTTTATCGCGCCCGAGGATCTGGTCGCCGCCGCCCGCGCCGTGGTGAAGCTCCACCGCGATCACGGCGACCGCTCGGACCGGCGGCATGCGCGGCTCAAATACCTCATCGCCGAGCGCGGCGAGGCTTGGGCCAAGGCCGAGCTCGAAGCGACGCTCGGCAAGCCGCTCGCGCCGCCGCGAGCGATGCCGCCTTTTGCCGTCAGGGATCATCTCGGCTGGCACGACCAGGGCGACGGCAAGCTCTATCTCGGCATTCCCGTGCCGAGCGGACGCATTCTCGACGTCCCCGGCGGAGCGCAGCTCAAGACCGCGCTCCGCGCCCTGTGCCGCGGCTTCGGTGTCGATCCCATCCTGACGCCGCAGCAGGACGTGATCCTCAGCAATATCGCGCCGGCCGACCGCGGCGCCATCGAAAGCCTGCTCGATGAACTCGGTGTCGCGCGGCGCGAGGATCTGGCGCCGGTCGAGCGCTGGGCGCTCGCCTGCCCGGCGCTGCCGACCTGCGGCCTCGCGCTCACCGAAGCCGAGCGCGTGCGCACGCCGCTGCTGGCCGACATCAAGGAGGCGCTGGCCGGCGCCGGCCTCGCCGACGAGCCGGTCAGCGTCCGCATCACCGGTTGCCCTAATGGCTGCGTCCGGCCCTATGCGGGCGATATCGGCATTGTCGGACGCATGCCGGGCTTCTACCAGCTCTGGGTCGGCGGCGATTTCGCCGGCACGCGGCTGAGCTTTCCGCTGCTCGACCGCGTGCCGCAGGCCGCCATCGGCGATCGTCTTGGTGTGCTCTTCCGCCGCTTTGCCGCCGAGCGGCAGGCCAACGAAGGCTTCGGCGATTTCTGCCACCGCGCCGGAAAGGAGCGCCTTGCCGCGCTGTTTGCCGCGCCACTGAAGGCGGCGTCCTGATGCTGCCCCTGGTGGTCGATCTTACCCGGCTCAAGGTGCTGCTCGTCGGCGAGAGCGCGGCGGCGCTGCGGCGGCTCGAGCTTCTCGACGAGGCGGGCGCCCGAGACCTCGCGGTCCATGCCGAGCATCCGCTGCCGGCGTTGGCACGTCGCGCCGGCGGGCGGCTGCGCCGGCGCCTTCCCAGCAACGCGGAATTGGCGGCGGCACGGCTCGTGTTCATCAGCGATCGCAACGCCGAGACGACACCGCGCCTTGCCGAGACCGCGCGTGCCGCCGGCGCGCTTGTCCATGTCGAGGATGCACCGGAGCGTTCAGACCTCCACGCGCCGGCGGTGCTGCGCCGCGGCGCGCTCACCATCGCCGTCTCGACCGGCGGAGCGAGCCCCGGGCTGGCCGTCCAAGTGAAGCATTTCCTTGGCCGGCTCTTTGGACCAGAATGGGCCGAGCGTCTTGAAAGCCTGGCGGCGATGCGCCGAGAGTGGCGCCGGAGCGGCGCGGATGCCGTGACCGTTGCCGAGCGTACGGAGCGCTGGATTGCGCGCCGGCCTTGGCTGCCGCAAGACCGGGAGAAGGCGCCCTGCGGTGGCGGGGGTCGAGCAGGCCCCGAGAGATTTGACGCACGTCACTAAACAACAGAGGAGGAGAGCATGTCATTCACCATCGGCGATGTCGCACCTGATTTCGAAGCCGAGACGACGCAGGGCCGCATCCACTTCCATGACTGGATCGGCGATTCCTGGGCGGTGCTGTTCTCGCATCCCAAGGACTTCACGCCGGTCTGCACCACCGAGCTTGGCTACATGGCGCGGATCCAGCCCGAGTTCGCCAAGCGCAACGTCAAGATCATCGGCCTCAGCGTCGATGCAGTGCAGGATCACGGGCGCTGGGCGAACGACATCAAGGAGACGCAGGGTCACGCGCCGAACTATCCGATCATCGGCGATGCCGATCTCAACGTGGCGAAGCTCTACAACATGCTGCCGGCGAGCGCCTCGGGCGATGCCGGCAAGCGGACCGCGGCCGACAATCAGACCGTGCGCAATGTCCTCGTCATCGGCCCGGACAAGAAGATCAAGCTGATCCTCGTCTATCCCATGACCACGGGTCGCAATTTCGACGAAGTGCTGCGCGTCGTCGACTCGCTGCAGCTCACCGCGAAGCACCGGGTGGCAACGCCGGTCAACTGGAAGCCGGGCGAGGACGTGATCATCGCCGGCTCGGTCTCCGACGACGAGGCGAAGAAGATCTATCCGCAAGGCTGGAAGGCGCCGCGCCCCTATCTGCGCATCGTACCGCAGCCGCGCGGCTAAGGCCTTACGAGAGGCCGGCGGAGGCAGGCCCGAGCCGCGCCTTCGCCGCCTCCCTTGCACCTTTCGCGAGACGATGCGCGCATGAGCGAGCCGGGTATCGTCGAAGTGCAGAGCCGCGTCTTCGTGCCGCCGGAGCAGTTCCGGGCGACAGTCGCCTTCTACATCGCGATGACCGGCGGCCGCTGTTCGCTCCACTTTCCCTTTCCCGAGCGGGGGCTCGAGCTTGCCTCGGTGTCCTCGCCCGGCGCCTCGTTCCTGATCATCGCCGGCACCGAAGCGGCACTGGCGCCGTTCCGCGCCACCGTGCTCACGGTGCTGGTTACCGACATCGCCGCGGCGATCGAACGGCTGGTGACACTGGGCGCCAGCGTCGTGCAGGGGATAACGCCGGTTCCCACCGGCTTTCAGACGCGCCTGCGCCATCCCGACGGGCTCGTCGTCGAGTACGTTCAGCACACCGCCGCGGCCGACCGGTTCCGTTCGCCGCAGCTCTAGCCGCCCCGCGTCAGCGCCACTTGAGGAAGGCCTTCTCGACGAGACCCAGCAGCGCGCCGAGACCGAGGCCGAGCAGCGACAGCACGACGACGCCGGCCATCAGCTGATCCGATTGCATCAGATTGCCGGCGGCGAGCAGGAAGGCGCCGATGCCGAACTGCGCACCGATCATCTCGGCCGAGACCACCAGCAGCAGCGCGGTCGAGATCGAGATGCGAAAGCCGGCCAGGATCGACGGCAGCGCCGCCGGCAGGACGATTTTCCAGATGATCGCGCGCGCCGGCAGGCCAAAGCTCTGCCCCATGCGGATGAGGCTGCGCGGCGCGGCATCGACGCCGCTGAAGGTGGCGATCGCCGTCGGAAACAGCACGCCGGCGGCGATGGTCGCCACTTTCGGCGCCTCGCCGATGCCGAGCCAGAGAATGAGCAGCGGCAGCAAGGCGATCTTGGGAATGGGATAGAGCGAGGAAACGAGCGGCATGCCGATGGCGCGCGAGAGCGAGGAGAGGCCCATGGCGAGCCCCAGCGTGAGACCCAGCGCGCTGCCGATGGCCCAGCCCGCGCCGATGCGCAGCAGCGAGATCGAGAGATCGCGCCACAATTCGCCCGACGCCGCCATACGCCACAGCGCACGGGCGATGGCGAGCGGCGAAGGCAGAAAGACCGGATCGATCCAACCAAGCCCGGTCGCCGCCTGCCACAGCGCGAGGAGCGCGGCGAAGGCGAGCCAGGAGTGAAGCGGCCGCGGGCTCGGCAGAAAGCCGCCGCCGCGAAACCCTACCTCGCGGCAAGGCGCGGAATCGGCCGTGGCGACGGGCGCGTCGGACAGAGGCGCCTCAGACATCGGCGACCTCCCGCTCGGCGAGCGACGCCTCGTCGCGGATCAACGCCCAGAGCCGCTCGCCCAGCGCGGCGAGCTCCGCCTGCGCCGCGGCGCCCCGGCGCTCGCGCTGCGGCAGCGCGACGTCGACGATCTCCTTGATCCGTCCCGGGCGACGCGACAGCACCACGATGCGATCGGCGAGCCGCAGCGCCTCGGCGAAATTATGGGTGACATAGATGGCGGCAATGCGCTCGCGCAGGAACAGGTCGAGGAAATCTTCCATCAGCAGCTCGCGCGTCTGCGCGTCGAGCGCCGAGAGCGGCTCGTCCATCAGCAGCACCGCGGGGCGCACGACCAGCGCGCGGGCGATGCCGACGCGCTGGCGCATGCCGCCCGAGAGCTGCTTGGGCAAGGCGTCGGCGAAATCGGCGAGTCCGGTGCGCTTCAGCGCGGCGGCGACCCGGCGCTCGCGCTCGGCCGCGTCCAGCGGATGATGCTCCAGCGGCAGCGCCACGTTGCCCGCGACGCTGCGCCAGGGCAGCAGGGCAAAATCCTGGAAAACATAAGTGAGCGGGTTGAGGCAGTCGGCGGCGGGAGCGCCGGCGAGCAGCACCCGGCCCTCGCTCGGCTGCAGGATGCCGCCGGCAATGCCGAGCAGGGTCGACTTGCCGCAACCCGAGGGCCCGATCACCGCGACGATCTCGCCGGCGCGCACCGCGATCGACACGTCCTCGAGCACGGCGAGATCGGCATAGGCGTGCCGCTTGATCTCGACGATCAACTCCAAAAAGCGCTCTCCCTTCGCCCGATCGCGGCCGGCATTCTCGCCGCCGGTCCTGCCGATGCAAGCCGCGCGGCGCATCGCGCACGAGCCGATGGTGCCGCCACTCGCGCGCAATTGTCTAAAGTTTTAGCGATAAAAAGCAAAGCATCAGCGCTCATTTTACGTTCATTTAACATCGCGAGCGCATGATCTCCCCATCGCGACGGAAGTCCGGCGGAAACGCCCGTCGGAAGCAGAGGTCAGACGAACCATGTCGGATATCTCGCTGAGGCTCGTGCACAGCCGCCCCATTCCCGGCGCCGCCGACGATCTCGCCGTGATGCTGCTGCTGTCGCTCACCGGGATCATCATCGAGTTCGCCATCCTCTCGGCGGGCATCACGCTTCCTTTCTGACGCGCGCGCGCGACGGCCGCGGCCGGAGGTGGTCTCCCCTCACCCCTCCGGTCGCGGCCACTTTCCCCGCGCGGCTCAGCGCAGGGGATAATCCGCCTGATCTTCGTAGATGGCGCCGCTCTTCGTCAGGTAGCTCGCCACCAGGCTGAAGTGATCGACGGGCACGGGCCCCGCACGAAACATCGCGTGCTCCTGCAGGAACGCCTGAACCTTCGCCTCGCCGGCGTTGCGCAGCCGCGCCAGGCTGACATGTGGCGCGTAGCGCCGCGTATCGGCCTCGAGGCCGAGCCGCACCAGCGCACTCTCGACCTTGTCGCGGAGATGGACGAGCGGCGCGCTCTTGTCCACGCCCACCCACAGCATGCGGTCGCCGAAGCGGCCGACGCCGGCCAGCATGACGTCGAAGCGCAGCGGGCGGATCTGCAGCAGCGCC
>DASQSR010000086.1:0-3152 GCA_035642295.1 Allostellaceae bacterium
GCCGCCTTCATCTCGCCGACGGCTTCGGCCATCGCCTGGCCGAGCGCGTCGCGCTTCATCCAGCGCGCGAGCGAGGCGATGCAATCGGCGGAGCGCACCGGCGTGCCGTCGGTGAATTTGAGGTGGTCGCGCAAGGTGAAGGTGTAGGTGAGCTTGTCGTCGCTCACCTTCCAGCTCCCGACCATCTGCGGCTGCGGATGGAGGTGCTCGTCGAGTGCGAACAGCGTGTCATAGACCATATAGCCGTAGTTGCGCGTGATGTAGGCCGTGGTCCAAATGGGATCGAGGACGCGCAAATCGGCCTGCGGAACGAATTTGATCGTCTTGCCCGAAGTTTGAGCATGCGCCGGCGCGCCGACCAGCGCCGCCAGCAACGCCGCCCCGGCCAGCCGCAGTAATCCGCCGCTTAGCTTCGCCATGATCTGCCTCTTTTCTTTATTCCCACCCGGCCCCCCGTTTCACTGCAAGTTCGATGCCGGAGGCGCCGCCGCCGCGGGAGCGGTGCTTGCCGCGCAGCTCTTGCCGGCGCTGGCGGCCTTGCCCGATAGTGGCGCCGCCGTGATCACGAGGTGCCCTTGAGCGAGACATCCGAGCGCGAGATCGCCTTCCTCACCGCGAGCGAGCTGGTCGAAGCCTATCGCCGCAAGACGCTGTCGCCGGTCGAGGTGACGGAAGCGATGCTTCGCCGGCTCGATCGCCTGGAGCCTCGCCTCAATGCCTTCGTGCTGGTGGCGCGGGACAGCGCGCGCGCCGAGGCCCGCGCCGCCGAGAGCCGTTGGATGAAGGGTGCGCCGCTTGGCCTGCTCGACGGCGTTCCGGCGACGATCAAGGACATCTTTCTCACCAAGGGATGGCCGACGCTGCGCGGCTCGACTCTGATCCGGCGCGACCAGGAATGGGACGAGGACGCCCCGCCGGTGGCGCGCCTGCGCGAGCATGGTGCGGTGCTGATCGGCAAGACCACCGTGCCGGAATTCGGCTGGAAGGCGCTGGGCGACAGCCCGCTCACCGGCATCACCCGCAATCCTTGGAGCCTCGCGCATACGCCGGGCGGCTCGAGCGCGGGCGCGGCGGCGGCGCTTGCCGCCGGCATCGGCCCGCTCGCGGTGGGCACCGATGGCGGCGGCTCCATCCGCATCCCCTGCGCCTTCTGTGGCCTCCCGGGCCTCAAGCCCACCCTGGGGCGCGTGCCGCACTACCCGCAGAGCGTCTTCGGCCTGGTCGCCCATACCGGCCCGATGGCGCGGAGCGTCACGGATCTGGCGCTGCTGCTCACCGTCATTGGCGAGGCCGACGACCGCGACGTCTATGCGCTTCCGCCCGCAGCGACCGATTGGCGGCAGGGGATCGAGGACGGGGTCGCAGGACTCCGGATCGCCTACAGCCCGACGCTCGGCTATGCCCGGGTCGATCCCGAGATCGCCGTGGCGGTAGAGACCGCGGCGCGGCACTTTGCCGAGCTCGGCGCCACGGTCGAAACCGTGGAGCGCGTCTTCGACGATCCTGCCACCGCCTGGCTCACGCTATGGTGGTCGGGTGCGGCCAAGGCGCTCTCCGCCTGTTCCGCGGCCGAGCGGCAAGGCATCGATCCCGGTCTCGAAGCCTCGGCGCGCCAAGGCGAGCGGCTCACCGCGATCGACTATGTCGGCGCCGATGTCGCGCGCAGCGCCCTGTCGCTCGAGATGGTGAAATTCCACCGCCGTTTCGACTTGCTGCTGACGCCGAGCGTCGCCGTGCCGGCATTGCCGGTCGGCGCGCTGCTGAGCGACCCGGCGCGCCAGCGCGAATGGATCGAGTGGGCGCCGTTCAGCTATCCGTTCAACCTGACGCGCCAGCCGGCGGCGACGGTACCCTGCGGGCTCACCGCGTCGGGCCTGCCCATCGGCCTCCAGATCGTCGGACGGCGCTTTGACGACGCGCTGGTCCTGCGCGCCGCCCGCGCTTTCGAGCGGGCGCAGCCCTTCCCGCGCTGCCCGCTCGATTAGAGAGGTGGCTGCTTCTGACAGCGCGGTCGGCAAGCGCCTCCGGCGCGCGCTTGGCAACGGCGCGTCACGACCTCACCTAGGGAGGCAGCGGCCGACTCCCAGCCCGGCCGCATCGGCTTTGCTAAGGAGAGACGCATGAGAATCGAGCTCGCGGGAAAGACCGCGGTGGTGACGGGATCGACCGGCGGCATCGGCTTTGCGATCGCGAAGGGCCTCGCCGGATCCGGCGCCGCCGTGGTCCTCAACGGGCGAACGCAGCGGGCGGTGGACGCGGCGCTCGCGCGGCTGAAGGCCGCGCTGCCCCGCGCAACGCTGCGCGGCGTTCCTGCCGATGTCGGCACCGCGGCGGGATGCGCGGCAGTGCTCAAGGCCGAGCCGACGACCGACATCCTCGTCAACAATGCCGGCATTTTCGGCCCGCAGGACTTCTTCGAGACCCCGGACGAGGTGTGGGAGCATTTCCTGAACGTCAATGTGATGTCGGGTGTCCGCCTGTCGCGCGCCTATCTGCCGGCCATGATATCGCGCGGCTGGGGACGGGTGATCTTCATCTCGTCGGAATCGGCGCTCAACATTCCCGCCGACATGATCCATTACGGCCTGACCAAGACCGCCCAGCTCGCGCTGTCGCGCGGGCTCGCCAAACGCGCCGCCGGTACCGGCGTCACCGTCAACGCCATTCTGCCCGGCCCGACACTGTCGGAGGGAGTGGAGGCGATGTTGCAGGACGAGATCCGGCGCTCGGGGAAACCGGCCGAAGAGGTGGCGGCCGCCTTCGTCAGGGCGCAGCGCCCAAGCTCGCTGCTGCAGCGCGCGGCCTCGGTCGACGAGGTCGCGAATCTCGCCGTCTACGTCGCTTCACCGCTCGCTTCGGCGACGACCGGCGCCGCCCTGCGCGTCGACGGCGGCGTCGTCGATACGATCGCGTAACGCGCCGCCTACTCGGCCGCGGCGCGCACCGCTTCGCGCGCCGCGGAGGGGCGCCGCAGGTTGAGCCCCAGCGCCGCAACAACCGCGGAGAGCAGCACGAATCCGGCGAGCGCGTAGAGGCCGCCGGCGAAGCTTCCGGTCATGTCCTTGGCGATGCCGACGATCGACGGCCCGAAGAAGCCGCCGAGATTGCCGAGCGAGTTGATCCAGGCGATGCCGGCGGCCGCCGCCGGTCCG
>DASQSR010000087.1:0-2438 GCA_035642295.1 Allostellaceae bacterium
CCGCAGCGAGACCGACGAGCCCACGGGCTATGCGCCGGAAGCGCTCGATGCCTGGGCCACGCGCCTTCTGGAGCTCGCCGGAGCGCGCGACGGCTTCGTCTATTTCATCAACGGCGCCAAGGAGCGCGCACCGGCAGCGGCGATGGCGCTGCTCGAGCGGCTCGGCGTCGCCAAGCCTGCGCCTCAGCCCAGCACCGCGAAGCCGGCGCCCAGGAGTCCTAAGCCCAGCCGATCCAGTCGCAAAGCGCGCGGCCCATGACGAGCGCCTTGTCGGCCTCGGGGAGCCACGTCATCTCCTCGGTGAAAGCGGTAACGCATTGCCGCCAGCTGCACGGCATGCGGGTAATGTCGGTGCCCCAGAACAGGCGGCGGGGACCGAAGGCGTCGTAGAGCCGGCGGTAATAGGGATGGAGGCTGCGGAAGGGATAGGGATCGGCGGCGTAGCTGGGACCGCCCGTCGCCTTCACCGCGATGTTGGGATAGCGCGCCAGCGCCAGCAGCTCCGGCAGATGCTGGAAGGCGGTCTCGCCGGTGGTGTTGCGCACCGCCGCCATGTGATCGACGAGGAGCTTGAGGCCGGGATGGCGCTCGGCAACCTGGCCGACCAGCGGCAGGAAATCGCCGGCGAGCAGCGCCACGGGCAAGCCCGCGCGCTCGGCCGCCGGCCAGAGCCAGTCCATGGTGCCGTCATAGGGCCAGCTCTTCTGCTCGGGCCGCAGAAAGGTGAAGCGCAAGCCGAGCATGCCCGGCCGCGATTTCCAGCCGGCGACAAGCGCACGGCTCTCCGGCCGGTCGAGCGGGAAATTGCCGAGAATGGCAAAGCGCTCGGGATAGGCGCGCGCCGCCGCAACGGCGAGCTCGTTGGAGTCGGGATCCCAGCTCGGCGGGTGGATGAGGGCGCGGTCGACGCCGGCCGCGTCCATATCGGCGAGAGCCTCCGCCATGCTGTAGGGCGTCGGCCGATGCGGCGGCAAGGTCGTGCCCTTGGACCAGAGATGGATTTGCGCATCGACGATGAGCATGAGGCGCCTCCCCGGCGGCAATTCTCCGCCGCCGCGGCGGCGCGGGCAAGCATTGCGAGGAAGCCGCCCTGCCCTATATCGTTGCTCATCGAGCCGGCGGCGCCGATGCGCCGGCGACAAGGAGAGAGGGAGCGAAATGTCCGGATCGGTCGCGCGCGCGGCTCTTCTTCTCGCTCTCCTCGCCCCGCTCGCCGCGTGCGTCACGCCCGACGAGCTGCGCCAGCAGGATCAGGCGACCTGCGCCGGCTACGGCTTCAAGCCCGGCACGAATGATTTCGCCAACTGCCTGCAACGCGAGAGCCTGGCGCGGCGCTATGGGACGCTGCCCTGGGACGCCGGGCCCTATGGCTGGAGCGGGCCGGGCTGGCATCCGTTTCCTTGACAGGGAGGGCGATGGTCGTCGGCGAAACAAGAGTCCCACCTCATCTCTGTGGTGAATCCATAGGCGATAACGCCGCGACGCGGGGGTCAAATGATGGAAAAGCGCGATTTCGGCCGCACGGGCTTGCGGCTTTCCCTGCTCGGCTTCGGCTGCGGCGCGGTTGGCGGGCTCATGGTGCGCGGCGATCCCGCCGACCAGGAGCGCACCATCGCGCGGGCGCTGGACGCCGGCATCAATTACTTCGACACGGCGGTGCAATACGGCAATGGCGCGTCGGAGAGCAATCTCGGCCGCGTCCTCGCCAAGCTGAAGCCGGCGGATGCCGTCGTCGGCACCAAGGTGCGCCTCCCCTCCGCCGCGTTCGGCGAGATCGCCGCAGCGGTGACGCGATCGCTCGAAGGCAGCCTGCGCCGCCTCGGCCGCGAGAGCGTGGACATCTTCCATCTTCACAACGCGGTGACGCGCGCGGGCGGCGGCGAGGCGCTCAGCGTCCGCCAGGTCCTCGAGGAGGTCGTGCCGGCGTTCGAGCGGCTGCGCCGCGACGGCAAGCTCCGCGTTTTGGGATTGACCGCCGTCGGCGAGACGGCGGCGCTGCAGGAGGTGATCGGGTCCGGCCATTTCGGCAGCGCGCAAACCGTCTACAATTTGCTGAACCCTTCCGCCGCGACGGCGCTCCCGCACGATTATCCGGCGCAGGACTACGACCGGCTCTTCGAACGCACTCATGTCGCCGGCACCGGCGTCATCGGCATTCGCGTGCTGGCCGGCGGCGCGCTGTCGGGCGAGGCCGAGCGCCATCCGATCGCGAGCCCGCCGCCGGCGCCGATCGGCTCGGCGCAAAGCTATGACGCCGATCTCGCGCGCGCCCGGCGCTTTCAGCCGCTGGTCGCGGAAGGCTTCGCCCAAAGCCTCGCCGAAGCAGCGACGCGCTTTGTCATCGCATCGCCCTCGGTCGGCACCATCCTGGTCGGCATGGCGACGCCGCAGCAATTCGACGCGGCGCTCGCCGCGGTCGAGAAAGGCCCGCTGCCCGA
>DASQSR010000088.1:0-18911 GCA_035642295.1 Allostellaceae bacterium
AGAAGCTGCGTGCGGTCGCCGATCTCGGCGAGCGCGACCACGGCCAGGGAGGTGAGGAAAGGTTCCACCGGGGCTCAAAGGGCCGGGCGGAGAAGAAACCGATGGCGTCGGCACCCTCCGCCCGGCCCGGGCGATCGCTGCCGATGCCAAAGGTCTCGCCAAGCGCAGGATGACCCCGCCGCCGCCCGCGCCATGATCCGCCGAAGCGGTCAAGTCTGTTGACGCGGGCCCCCGCAAGGGGGCGGCTACTCCCCAATGACGGCGCGACGCTATCGCAGCTTCCGGCACCGCGCAAGCACGTCTGCGCGCCGTCTGGCCTCGCTCCGGCAGCGAAAGAGCAACAGAATGAGGGGATAAGAGGATGAAAGGGGATAGCGGGATCAAGGGGATCAAAGGAGACAAGGGGGCCAGAGAACCCGAGCATCCACCCCATCTCCCCTGATCCCCCAATCCCCCTTCCCGTCTCGTCCAAAGTCTTGGAATCCGCCGACAAATCGTGGTTTTTACTCGATCATCTGCTGCGCAGGCCTCGCTCCGGGCGGATGGCGGCCGCCACCCCCGGCAGCGGAACCTTCGGTGAACATAACGCTCGGGCAATGGAATCTTAACCGGAATCCGCGACCTTTACCGGTCGCTAGCAAAGGCCGCTGCCCCGCCATGTTCCTCATCGTCGGATCGGTCGTCGTCATCGCCTGCGTCATCGGCGGCTACACCCTCAATGGCGGCCACCTGGTGGTGCTGTTCCAGCCGTTCGAGGTGCTGATCATCATCGGCGCCGCCGCCGGCGCCTTCATCACCTCCAACCGCAAGCCGGTGCTGTCGGGGACGCTGAAGCAGGTCGCCGGCCTGCTGAAGCCCGAGCGCTACGACAAGGACGCCTATCTCGAGCTGCTGAGCCTCCTCTACTCGATCTTCAAGCTGGCGAAGACCAAGGGCGCGCTGGCGCTCGAGCAGCATGTCGAGAACCCCGGCGAGAGCGCCCTCTTCCAGCGCTTTCCCAAGTTTTACAGCGACGAGCACGCCCTCGTGTTCGTCTGCGACTATCTCCGCCTCCTCACCCTCGGCACCGACAACCATCACGAGATGGAGACGCTGATGGACGACGACATCGAGACCCATCACGAGGAGCATGCGGCGGTGGTCACGGCGGTGCAGACCATGGCCGACGGCCTGCCGGCGCTCGGCATCGTCGCCGCCGTGCTCGGCGTCATCCACACCATGGGCTCGATCACCGAGCCGCCGGCCGTGCTCGGACACCTCATCGGCGGCGCGCTCGTCGGCACCTTCATGGGCGTCCTCCTCTCCTACGGCTTCGTCGGGCCGATCGGCGCCGCGATCAAGAACCGCGGCGAGGCGGAGCAGCGCTATTTCCTCTGCATCAAATCGGCGATCCTCGCCTATATGCAGGGCTACGCCCCGTCGGTCGCCGTCGAGTTCGCGCGCAAATCGCTCAACACCGACGTGCGGCCCACCTTCTACGAGGTCGAGCAGGCGGTCGAAGCGCTCCCGGCCGCGACCTGATCGGCCCGCGCCATGGCGAAGCCGTCGCAAATCCCGGTCATCATCAAGAAGGTCAAGGGCCGCGCGGCGCACCCGCATCATGGCGGCGCCTGGAAGGTCGCCTATGCCGATTTCGTCACGGCGATGATGGCGTTCTTCCTGCTGCTCTGGCTGCTCAACGTCACCACCGACGTGCAGAAGCGCGGCATCGCCGATTATTTCGAGCCGACCGTCGCCTCGAAATCGCAGAGCGGCGCCGGCGGCGTGCTTGGCGGCCAGACCATCGGCCAGCCTGGCGCCGAGGCGATCGCGACCTCGCTACCCTCGATCGCCATCAACCGCCCGGCGCTGCGCCAGCCCAGCGAAGGCGATGACGGCGACAATGGCGGCACGCCCGGCCATGACGATGCCGGCGATGCTGGCCAACAGACGAAGGACAATGCCGACGCCGCGGGACAGCCGGCCAAGCGCCTCACCGACAAGGATCTCGACAACAACGTCGCCGCGCGCGAGGAGAAGCGCTTTGCCGCCGCGGCGTTCACCCTCCGCCAGGCGGTGCAGCAGCTGCCCGAGTTGAAGGGCCTCGCCGACAATCTGATGGTCGACGAGACGCCGGAGGGCCTGCGCATCCAGCTCGTCGATCAGGACAAGCAGCCGATGTTCGCGCTCGGCTCATACGACCTGCTCGACCCCGCCAAGAAGCTGCTGGCGATGATCAGCCAGGTGGTGGCCCGCCTCCCCAACCCCGTCACCGTCACCGGCCACACCGACGCCATTCCCTATCCCGGCGGCGGCCGCTACACCAACTGGGAGCTCTCCGCCGACCGCGCCAATTCGAGCCGCCGCGAGCTCGTCCGTGACGGCGTTGCCACGAGCCGCTTCGCCCGCGTCATCGGCGTCGCCGATCGCGATCCCCTGCTCCCCGATCAGCCGAACGCGGCGCGCAACCGGCGCATTACCATCGTCCTGCTGCGCGAGGCCAAGCAGCCTCCAACCCAGGCCCAGGCGGCACAAGCTTCGCCCGCCGCGGGCGCGGGCGCGGGCGCCGCGTCCGGAAGCGGCAGCGTCCCGCTCGAGCGCATGCCCTGACCCGCCTGCCTTAACCTTAATCGCCGCGCAATCTCCCATAGCTGCCACTGGCGTAAGCCAGCCCACCTCGGCCATAATCGGAGAAAGCCGCCGGTGCCTGGGGCGAAGCGGCAGCCAAGGAAGGGACGATGCCGGAGGGCCATGGTCGCGTAACTCTGCCGAAGGCCGCGCCGCCCCGCGCCGCCATCGAGCCGCTCGCCGTCCCGCCGCAGCATTTCTACCGCACTGCTTCGCTCCCCTGCCCCTATATTCCCGGCCAAGTGGAGCGCAAGCTGATCACCGAGCTTGCCGGCCACGACGCGATGCCGTTCTACAACGCCTTGTCGCGCGCCGGTTTTCGCCGCAGCCACCACCTCGCCTATCGCCCCGCCTGCAGCCAGTGCTCGGCCTGCGTGCCGGTGCGCATCCCGGTCGCCGGCTTCGCCGCCTCGCGCTCGCTCCGCCGCATCCAGAAGGCGAATACCGACCTCGCCGCGCGCCTGGTGCGGCCGCAGGCCAGCCTCGAGCAGTTCCGCCTCTTCCTCCGCTATCAGCGCTCGCGCCATGCCGACAGCGACATGGCCTCGATGACCTTCGGCGATTTCCGCGCCATGATCGAGGACAGCCCGGTGGCGAGCCGGCTCATCGAGCTGCGCGATTCCGCCGGCACCTTCCTCGGCGCCTGCCTCGTCGACCTCCTCGATGACGGCTTCTCCGCCGTCTACAGCTTCTTCGATCCCGAGGAGCGCCGCCGCAGCCTCGGCACCTTCCTGGTGCTGGCGCTGATCGAAGCGACGCGCCAGCGCGGCCTCCCCTACGCCTATCTCGGCTACTGGATCGCCGAAAGCCACAAGATGGCTTACAAGGCCCGCTTCCGCCCCTTGGAAGCCCTCACCCGCCAAGGCTGGCAACCCCTCGCCCTCTGAGCGAACGCGCGCTGCGCGTTCGTCCACGGCACCATCGGACTGGCCGAGTGCGGCGAGACATGACGCGGTGTCGGGGTGAGCGACCCGACGTGAGCGCCGAGGAGGTTTTTTTGAGATTGACCGCAGAGGCAATGAGGCGGCGAGAAGACCGTTCCTCACCGTCTCACCGCCTGCGTGGTGAACCCTTCCTTGGCTACTCGAGCTCCAGCTCGGCGATCGAGCTGATGATCTTGTGCGCGAGGCCGTACTCGATCGCCTCGCTCGCCGACATCCAGTAGTTGCGGTCGGTGTCCTTGCGCACGCGCTCCAGCGACTGTCCGGTCTCGGTGGCGATGATCTGGCTGAGGCGCTCGCGCATCTTGATGATCTCGCGCGCCTCGATCTCGATGTCGGTCGCCGGCCCCTGCACGCCGCCCATCGGCTGATGCAGCAGGAAGCGCGTGTTGGGGAGGCAGAAGCGGAGCTTCTTCTCGCCCGCGGCATAGATGAGCGCGCCGGCGGACGCGACCCAGCCGGTGCCGATCATGTAGACCGGAACGCTGCCGCGCACGAACTTGATGATGTCGTGGATGCTGTCGCCGGACTCGACATGCCCGCCCGGCGAGTTGAGATAGATCTGGATGGGCTTTGCCGATTCATCGGCGAGCGCCAGGATGCGCGAGACCACGTCGCGCGCCAGCTTGTCGGTGATCTGGCCGAAGATCATCACCTTGCGCCCGCGCAGGAGACGCGATTCCAGCTCGTTGACCGGCCCCTCGGATTGGGGCTTCTCCGGCGGCTGCGGCTCCTCGGGCTCGTCGTCGTCGGGATCGCGGAATCGCGCGGGGTAATCCTTCATCTCTCATCCTTTGCTTAGAGCGCGCCGCCGCGACCGGGCGGCGGCGCTAGGGGCATTATCGCGCCTTGCGCCGCGCGATGCCAGCCCACCGTCCCGGGGCTTTGCAGTCGGCAGCGCGAAGTGCTAGGAGCGCGTTCCGAGGACGCCGAACCCGCTCCATCCTCGCCGTCCCCGCGAAAGCGGGGACCCAGGAGCCGCGCCTCGCTGATCGACCATCAGGAGACATCGCCTTGACCGAAGAGCTCGTCCACGAAGTGCGCGACGGCATCGCGCGCGTCACCTTCAACCGCCCCGAAGCGCGCAATGCCATGACCTTCGCCATGTATGAGCGCCTTGCCGAGATCTGCGCCCAGGTCACGGACGACCGCCGGGTGCGCGCCATGATCATCACCGGCGCCGGCGACAAGGCTTTCGCCGCCGGCACCGACATCTCGCAGTTCCGCGCCTTCAAGACGCCGCAGGATGCGCTCGACTACGAGGCGCGCATCGACCGCGTCGTCGGTGCCGTCGAGGAGTGCCGCGTCCCCGTCATCGCCGCGATCGCCGGCGCCTGCACCGGCGGTGGCGGCGGCATCGCCGCCGCCTGCGACCTGCGCATCGCCGCCGCCAATGCGCGCTTCGGCTTTCCGATCGCGCGCACCCTCGGCAACTGCCTTTCGATGAGCAACCTCTCGCGCCTCGCCGCGCTCATCGGCTTCGCCCGCGCCAAGGAGATCATCTTCACCGCCCGCCTCGTCGAAGCACCCGAGGCGCTTGCGCTCGGCCTCGTCAGCGAGGTGCTCCCCGACCATCCGGCGCTGATGGCCCGCGCCGAGGCCCTCGCCCAGCTCGTCGCCGGCCACGCCCCGCTGACCCTGCAGGCGACCAAGGAGGCGCTGCGGCGGCTCCGCCCCAAGCTCACCGCCGAGGAAGGCCGCGACCTCATCCTCATGTGCTACATGAGCCGCGACTTCCGCGAAGGCATGGAAGCCTTCCTCGCCAAGCGCCCGCCGCAATTTCGGGGCGAGTAGCGCGACAGCGCGCTCGTCCCCAGCGGGCGCCAGCGGTTGCGTCAGCAACCGCGAAAGCCCGCACCGTGCGGGCAACTCTCCTACCGCGCCGCTAGCGCGGAAAGTGCTCCACATGCGTCTCGGCGGTTCGGCCGACATAAAGCGCTCGGCGGCCGGAAAACGAGACGACGTAGCCCGCGCAGCCGGCCGCTGCGACCTTCTTGCAGAAGCCCTTATAGGTATAGCCAGGCGCCAGTTGCTGCGCTTCCTTGATCGCGGCTTCTATGGACGCCGCGTCAAAGCTTGGCGCAATGGGCACATCGATCCTGTGCGTCCACAGCTCGACGCCGTCGCCATCGGGCAGGTAGTAGGTCGCGACCGCGCGACGGAAATCGATGGTGTAGCTTTCAAAACCCGCCTCGATCAGCGTCTTGACGATTTGCGGAAAGGTCATCGTGTTGCCCTCGGCGCCTTCGAGGCAGGTCCTGGCAACGGTCTTCTGGCGATCGTCCATGTGTAGCCTCCTCGGCGCGAACGCGCGACAGCGCGTTCGTCGCCGGCGGGCGGCAGCGGTTGCGCCAGCAACCGCGAGAGCCCGCACCGTGCGGGCTATTCTCCTACCCGCCGCAGACGAAGGCGACGACGCTTCGCGTCGCGCCTATTCCGCCGCGATCGCCCCGCGCTCGCCGAGCTGCCGCAAGCACCGGTCGATCCAGAGCTTCGTCAGCTTCTCCTCGGGGCCGTTCTGCCCGAGGCGCTCATGCAGCACGCGGAAATCGACGAGGTCCAGATCCTGGTCCTGGTTGAAGCAGGAGAACACCACCGTCTCGGCGCCGGTGACCGGGTCCTTGTGGACCTGGAGGCACTGCGCGCAGATCTCCTTCATCATGCATTGCATCGGCGAGTTGATCGACGCGATCGCGCGGTGCCCGGGCTTGAGATAGGGCGCCAGCACGCCGCCCCGCGCCACCGCCACCGCGCTCATCATCGCGTCCGACCCGATGGCGATGAGCCGGTCGGCCTCGGCGAGCGGAATCTCCGGCGCGCCGAGCCGCCCCGCGCCATAGGCCGCCATCGCCTGGACGATGTTGCCGGTGAAGGCGCGATCCTGCTGGCGCGTCGGCGCAAAGCCCGGCGCCTCGTCGCAGCACCAGATGACGACATCGGCCGCCTTCTCGATCTCCTCGACCTTGTAGCGGTCCTGCCGCTTCTTGTAGCCGGCGAAATAGAGCACTGTTGAGCCGTTGCGGCGGAGCTCCTGGCCGATCGAGAACAGCACCGCATTGCCGAGCCCGCCGCCGACCAGCGCCACCGTCTCGCCCGGCGGCGTCTCCGTCGGCGTCCCCGTCGGCCCCATCAGGATCACCGGCTCGCCCGGCGCCAGCAGCGTGCAGAGATCGGAAGAGCCGCCCATCTCCAGCACGATGGTCGAGAGCAGCCCCTTCTCCGGGTCCACCGAGGCACCGGTGAGCGCCAGGCCCTCCATGGCGAGCGTCGTGTCCTCGACGCGCCGCGCGAAGCGCTCGTAGTTCTGCAGGCGATAGAACTGCCCCGGCCGGAAGGCCCGGGCCGCCATCGGCGCCTTCACCACCACCTCGACGATGCTGGGGGCGAGGCGCTCGACCCGCTCGACCGTGGCGCGCAGCTCGCGGTCGAGACGCGCCACCAGCGCTTCCGGCGCCGGCGCCGAAGGCGCGCGCCGCGCCAGCATCCGGCTCACCACCGGATAGCCCTGCTTCGCCCCGCCCATCGCCTTCACCACGTTGCCCGCGAAGGAGGGATGAAGATCGCCGAAGAAGCTCATCGCGCTCCCGTCCGGGCGGAGGCTCATCAGCACCCGAACCGCCGAAGGCTTGGCGACGCGCTCGGGCTCGACCGGGTTTCCCTCTTCGTCATAGGCCTGGAAGTAGCGGCCATCGACCACGACATTCACCGGATCCTCGCGGCCCAGCACGGTGTTGGGCTGCGTTCCCGCGGCAATCAGGATGGTGTGCGCCGGCAAGGTCACCCGCTCTTCGCCCGCCTCGCTGCGGCGCTTCAGCGTCAGCGCCGCGGCATGGCCGAAGCCGTCGACCTCCACCGCCTCGGGCGTCAGCCCCTCGGCGAAGCGGATGCCTTCCTCCATCGCCTTCGCCACCTCTTCGTGGTTGAGCGTGTAGCTCGGCGCGTCGATGAGGCGCCGGCGATAGGCGATGGTGACGCCGCCCCAGCTGTCGAGGAGCTGCACCAGCCGCGGCGGCCGGTCTTCGCGCCGCGCCCGCTCGCGCTCGGCGCGCAGCGCCTTGGCATGCTTGATGAACTCGTCGGCCACCGCGCTCTCTTCGGCGCTCCAGCCGTCGCGCAGCGCCGCCTCGCCGCGCTCGGCCGCCAGCGCCTCGTAGCGGCTCAGGAACTTCTCCACCTGGACCGGGTAGTAGGCGAGCGATTCCGTCGCCGTGTCGATGGCGGTGAGCCCGCCGCCGATCACCACCACCGGGAGGCGCACCGTGAGATTGGCGACGCTGTCGGTCTTGGCGGCGCCGGTGAGCTGCAGCGCCATCAGGAAGTCCGAGGCCTGGCGCACGCCGCGCGCCAGGCCGTTCTTCATCGGCACCACCGTCGGCCGCCCCGCGCCGGCACAGAGCGCGATATGATCGAAGCCCAAGGCAAAGGCGCTGTCGATGCCGAGCGTCCCGCCGAAGCGGACGCCGCCGAACATCGCGAATTCGGCGCGCCGCTCCAGCAGCAGGCGGATGAGCTTCAGGAAGTTCTTGTCCCAGCGCACGGTGATGCCGTATTCGGCAACGCCGCCGAACCCCGCCATCATCCGCTCGTCGAGCGATTCATAGAGCTCGCCGACGTCGCGCACCGGGCGGAACGGGCGCCGCGTGCCGTCGGGCGCGACGCCCGACACCGCTTCCGGCAGCGGCTCGATCTTGAGCCCGTCGACGCCGACGACGGTGTGGCCGTCATTCATCAGGTGATGCGCCAGCGTGAACCCCGCCGGCCCCAGCCCCACGGCCAGCACCTTGTAGCCGCTTTGCGGCCGCGGCAGCGGCCGGCGGATATCGAGCGGGTTCCACCGCGTCAGCAGGCTGTAGATCTCGAAGCCCCAGGGCAGGCCGAGCACGTCCTTGAGGTTGCGCGTCTCGACCTGCGGGATGTCGACCGGTTCCTGCTTCTGGTAGATGCAGGCCTTCATGCAGTCGTTGCAGATGCGATGGCCGGTCGCGGCCACCATCGGGTTGTCGACGATGGCGATGGCCAGCGCGCCGACGCTGTTGCCGCGCGCCTTGGTCTCGTTCATCTCCGAGATCTTCTCTTCGAGCGGGCAGCCCGCCAAGGTCACGCCGAATTGGCTCGCCTGGAAGCTCTGGGTCTTCTTGTCGCGCAGGCCCCGCGAGCAGCTGTCCTTGCCCTGGTGATGGCACCAGATGCAGTAATTCGCCTGGTCGAGCGCCTTGGTGAGATCGGCCCCGGCATCGGTGAGCTTGAACCCCTCGCGCTGGCGCCAGTGGCTTTCCGGGAGGCGCAGCATCGCGACCCCATGCTCGGTCACCGTCTCGACCGGCACGAGATGCGTCATGTCCAGCTTGTGCGGCACCTGGAAGAGGACGCCCTTCTCATGCTTCGCCCGGCCTTCCGGCGCCAGCACCGCCCAGGCGGCATAGCGCTGGGCCAGCTCGAGCGCGGCGGCGTTCTCCGCCTCCGCCTCGATCCAGCGCGCGAGGTGCCGCGCATAGCTCGCCTCGCTGAACGGCTCGCCCATCCGCGCCGCGAGCTCGGCCGCGATCCTCTCGCCGTCGATCGCCGCAGCCGCTTCGGCCGTGACGCCCTTGACCGCCCGGCGCTGCACGAAGAGCCGCTTCACCGAATAGAGCGGCGCCAGCGCGTCGTGCTGCGCCTGAAGTGCGCGCAGCGCCGGGCCGATGCCGAAAAGCTCGCCAATGAAATCCTCGAGATGAGGCGCAAGATCGAGCAGCAGCGCCGACTCGCCGGCGCGGTCGAGCGCCGCCGCCTCGCGCCGCGCCGCCATCAGGCGGTTGTGTAGCGCGACATCGGCGGTTTCGAGATGCCGGATGAAGGCGGCGTCGAGCCGGACAAGGCCGTCGCGCCGGTAGAGATCCTCAAAGGCCAGCCGATGCCCGAGGACAAGCTCGTCCATGCTGCAAACTCTCCCACCCGGCCGGACCGCCGCATCCGGCGAAGGCCGCATTGACCTCGATGACCTGTCGACGAACTTTCCGCCGATCGGGCCGCCACCTGCCGCGGTGCGGAATCACGCGGGGAATGCCGCCTATATGCGGGCCCCGCGCGCCCCGGTCAACCCTCGGCAGATTGGGGATATCAGCGCTACCACGCGGCGCCAATCCCCTGAGGCAATTAGTTGGCACAGCATAGAAAATCTCATTCTCCGCCCTCGGGGCGGAGAAGCCTGCAGCTCAGGGACTGCGCCCCTGTCCCCGCCGCTACGACCGATAGACCGTATACGCCCAGGGGCTCGCCAGCAGCGTCAGGTGATGCGGCTTGCCGGGATCGCCGATGGCAAAGCGCACCGGGATCACGTCGAGGAACGGCGCATCCTCCAGCGTCACCTGCCGCGCCTTGAAGTAGCGGCCGACATGGAACAGCAACTCATAGCTGGCGGCGGTCAGCGCCGCGCCGTCGAGCAGCGTCGTCGGCGCCGCGCCTCCCGCTGCGGTCTCGACCGTACAGAGGTGGTGGCGCTCGCCGGCGATGCTCGGCAGGCGGAAGAGATCGACCAGCATCCCATCGGCCGGCGCGCCACGCAGTGCGTCAATGACGGTGGTGGTGAGGCGTCCGGCACTAGGCTCGTCGCTCATGACCTTTCTAAACGTGACCCGATGGGCGGGCGTTCCGCCGCCCTGGGCGGCGCCGATGCTAGATCAGCCCGCCATCAACCGGCAGGGTATGGCCGGTGATCATCGCGCCGCCGGCGGCGAGGAAGAAGATCGCCTCGGCGATGTCCGCCGGCGTGCACATCCGCTTCATCATAGCGCTTTCGACATAGCCGCGCTTGCGTTCTGCGGGCCAGGCCGCGGTCCAGGGTGAATCGACCAGCCCCGGCGCCACCGCGTTGACGCGCACCTCCGGCGCCAGTGCCACCGCGAGCGAGCGCGTCAGGTTGACCAGCCCCGCCTTGCTGGCGCCGTAGGCGATGCTGCTGCCGGGGCGGCCCAGCCCCGCGACCGAAGCGGTGTTGACGATGGCGCCCCGCGCCGCCTTGAGCGCCGCCGCCGCCGCGTGACTGCAGCGGTAGGGGCCGAGGAGATTGGTCGCGAGGATGGTCTGCCAGAACGCCTCGGTCATCGCGTCGAGATCGCGGAAGTCGATCGGTGCGGTCGTGCCGGGCGTTCCGGCATTGTTGACGAGGATGTCGAGCCCGCCGAGCTCATCGATGGCCCGGGTGACCATGCTCTCTGCCTCGCCCGGGCGCGAGACGTCGCCCGGCGCCGCAACCACCGGGTAGCCATGCGCCCGGAAGCGCGCGATCTCGGTTGCCGCGCGGCCGTCATCGCCGAGATGGTTCATCGCCACCTTGGCGCCCGCCAGCAGCAACAGCTCCGCCGTGGCGAGCCCGATGCCCGAGGCGCCGCCCGTCACCAGCGCCGCCTTCCCTCGCAAATCCGCGGTAATCATGTCGCCTCCCCGTGCAAACCCCTGTGCCGCTCCGGCGCCGCCCCTCGCTTCGGCGCGCGGCTTCGATTATGATGCGAAGTCGAGGGGAAATTAAATGCCTCGCCTGCTGCTCCTGTGTGTCGCCTTGGCCGGCCTTGCCGGCTGCGCCGGCCCGACCTACACCATCGAAGCATCGACCGCAGCCGACGCCAATGCGCGGGCGCAGCGCTATTGCCGCCTGCAGGACGCAACCCCGGAGCTCAAGGGCGTCGAGCAGCAGAACGGTCAGCAGATCTCCGTCTACCGCTGCATCCCCGGCTCCGACCTCCCCCTGCAAACCCTCGACACCGCGGCGTTCTGACGGCCGCCCTCGCCTTTTCCGATCGAACGAAGTCGGCTGTCGCAGGACGCACGGCAGATTTGCAGCACGACTGACGGCATCAGTCATTCCGCCGTCCCCGAGACGGGGCGATGGTTCCTCCTCAAAATTGTTTGACGAACGAAATCCTCGCCATCAGCGGCTCGAGCGGATGTTCGTGGATGTCGGCGCGTCCATCGGGATCGGCCGCGATCTCCGATTGCAGCCGGTCGACGTAATAGAACTCGGCGGCCGGCGCGCGCGTGTTGAGCAGATTGTAGATGCCCAGCGAGCCGATCCAGCCCTGCGGGAAGGCGTAATGCACGTCGAGGTTCAGCTGTCCGTATCCCTTGCCGTTGACCTGACCTTGCGCGGTCGGGGCGTTGGCGCAGGAGGTCGCGACGTCCGGGAAATCGTGCACGGCGGCGGCATTGTTGCAGGGCCCGGAGGAAATCGGGTAGTCCCCCAGCAGCCGGTACTCCAGGCCGCCGCTCCACGCGCCGAGATCGTGCAGGTAGAGCGCGAAGCTGCCGGCATAGTCGGGCGCATTGGGGATGTATGTGCCGAGATGGCCGGTGCCGTCGTCGAAATCCTGCGTGAAGCGCGCGTGGTTGGCCGAGAAGTTGCCCGAGAAATCGAGCCATTGGTTGATCGCGTAGGTCGCGTTCAGCTCGAAGCCGTAACGCTCGCTGGGCGGCCCGGCGGCGTCCATGCCGACATCCGGGTCGATGATCGTCTCCGATTGCTGCCAGAGGTTGTAGACCGCGAAGGTCAGCGTGACGCTCGGGAGCCGCTCGGCGCGGACGCCCAGTTCCTCGCCCCATTGACGGGCCAGCAGCGGCGACTCCGGTATGCCGAGATCGACGCTCCGGCTCTGGTTGACGCCGCGCAGATCGGCGCTGTGAAAGCCCTCGCCCCCCGAGACATAGAATTCCAGGTCTTTCGTCGCCGTGAAGATCAGGCTGCCCTTGGGCTGGAGCAGCTGCTGCCCCCGCGCCCCGCCGTTGGTGTAGCCGGCCGTCTCGTGCAAGGCCGCCAGCAGATCGTCGTCGGTGCCGTGCTGGTAGTCCTCGCGCAGGCCGAGCACGCTGCGGAACCACGGCGTCCAATGCGTCGTCCCCTGCGCGTAGAGCGCCCCGGCGAACAGGGTGACGTCGTCGTGATTGGAGAAGGCGGCGGGATCGCCGGCCGCCTCGGCGGCGCTCAACGGCGTCTGGCCTTCGCTGGGCAGGCGGCCGACATCCAGGATGTCGTAGCGCGTCGATTGGCCCATCAGCAGCTCGCTGCGAAACCCGCCGAACGAGACCGGCACGGTGTAGGACACCCCGTTGCCGATCACGTTGCGGTTCTCGAACTGGTCCTCCTGGTCGCCATGCACGGGGTCGATGAGAAAATGCGTGAAATCGTTGTAGAGGTTGAGCGAGTTGTAGATGTAGAAGGCGCTGGCGTCGACGTGACCGACCTCGAGATCGGTATGGTAGTTCGCCGAGAGGCTGCCGCGCATCGCGTGGCCGCCGTCGGTCGGATTGAGCGAGCCGAAATAGCCGATGTCCGAAGCGGCGCGGAGCGGGACATCCGTCGTGTTGGTCCAGACGTCGTGATAGAACATGCCGGTTAGCGAGAAGCCGTTGTCCTGGCCTTCCTCGCTGTAGCGCAGCACCACGTTCTCCTTGCGCTGGTCGTCGGGAACGACGAACGGGCCGTCGTAATGCTGCAGCTCGACCGCCTGAAGCAGGTGGCCCGCGCCGAGCGTCTGCGACCCCGCGCCGAACAGGCGGTCGTAGCCCAGCGTGCCGATGGTCGCGTCGACCTGGTCGGCGATGACATCGCGAAGCCCGACCCGCACCGAGCCGACGGCGCCGAAATCGCCGACATTGGCGTAATAGGGTCCCTTGGTATAGGTGATCTCGTCGGCAAGCTCCGGGATCAGGAAGTTCAGATCCGTATAACCTTGGCCGTGCGCATGGGTCGGCTGGTTGATCGGCATGCCGTCGACATAGGTCTCGAGATCGGTGCCGTGGTCGAGATTGTAGCCGCGCATGAGATACTGGTTGGCCTTGCCCTCGCCGCTGTGCTCGGTCACCGTCAAACCCGGGACCGTCTCCAGGATCTGCCCCGGGCGGTAGTCCGGCGTCAGCTGTATTTCCTGGTCGCTGATGACCCCTTGGCTCGCCGTCGATGCCGTGCCCAGCAGCCCCTGGCGGGGCGCCGTCACCGTGATTTCCGGCATCGACTGACTATTGTCTGGAGCTGGCTGGCTGCTGTCGGCTTGTTGCGCCAGCGCTGCGGCGGTGAGCGAGAGCAGCGACGAGCCAGCCAGGACACAGCCCGCACTGAAGCGCCGCAGGACGGCCGACGCAACGCGCGAGCGCGCGAGCGGCGGCCGTGCAGCCGTCCGAACAGCTTCGAATTCCATGTGCCCCCCGAACGCGGATGGACGTTCTCCCCGTCATCCGCGAACGAAAGGCAGTCGGCTCTTGCCCGGAAGCGCGAGAGCACCTGGCCGCCCCATCGAGACACCCCGCCCGACGCGCCCGCGCATGACCACGGCGATGGCAGGTCTCCTGGCTCGCGGTTCCTTGCCTTGCGCCGCCTTCCCGGTTTCCCAGTGGCATCATGGGCGCGCGGCGAACCGCGTACAGTTGCGGGGGCAGCCACGGCTTGAGGCGCATGCCGCGCCCGGACCCGTGTTCCCATTCAATCCCCGAAGGGAACCATCATTTTGATGCTAGGCGGGCCCCAGTATGATGTCTATAGAAAAACCTCATACCGCCATCTCGGCGAGGAGTGCACTTCATGGAGCGCGTCACCATCACTCTCGACGAAGAGCTCATGGAAGAGCTCGACCGCCTCATCGCCCGGCGCGGCTATCAGAACCGGTCGGAGGCCATTCGCGACCTCGCCCGAAGCGGCATCAGGCAGGCGAATGAGAAGGCGACTCCGACCCGCGATTGCGTCGCGGCGCTGGTCTATGTCTTCGACCACCGCGCGCGCGAACTGTCGAAGCGCTTGGCCCGCCTCTTTCACGAACGCCACGACTTGTCCTTGTCGGCGATGCGCGTCCACCTCGATCACGACAGCTGCATGGAAGTGTCGGTCTTGCGCGGCAAGACCGACGAGGTCGCGCGCTTTGCTGACCACCTCATGGCGGAGCGCGGCGTCCGTCACGGTCGGCTGGTCACGGTTCCCGTCGACGCCGCGGAAGAGAAGCATGCGCACGGCGCCGCGCCGGGACATCGACATCTGCATCTGCACGTCCGCGACGCCGGATAGAGCGTCGAGCCGCTACCCGTGTCTCGCCGGCGCGCGATGCCGCCGCTAGTACCCCAGCGCGCAGCCGTCCTTGCGCGGCTCGGAGCCGCCGATGAGCGCGCCGAGGCGGTGATCGATCTGGATCGCCTGGGCGCCGCCGAGCGGCTTCACCAGGCGCTCGATGACATGGCCGCGGCGCGTGAGCTCCGCCTCGATCTCCGCCGGGATCGTCGCCTCGAGCTGCAGCTTGCCGGCAAAGGCGAAGCTGCGCGGCGCCTCCGCCGCCTGCTGCGGGTCGAGCCCTTCGTCGAGCATTCGCGACAACAGGCTCGCATGGCCGGTCGCCTGGTAATTGCCGCCCATGACGCCGAACGGCATCACCGCGCGCCCGTCCTTCGCCAGCATGCCCGGGATGATCGTGTGCAGCGGGCGCTTGCCCGGCGCGATCGCGTTGGGATGTCCCGGCAGGATGCGGAACATCGAGCCGCGGCTGTGCAGCATGACGCCGCTTGCCTCCGCATAGACGCCGCAGCCGAACTCGTGGAAGAGCGAGTTGATGAACGAGATGGCGTTGCGGTCGCGATCGACGACGGAGAGATAGACCGTGTGCTTGTGCTCGGGCTCGTCCCAGTCGACACCGGCGGAGGCGCGCGCGGGATCGATGCGCCGCCGCACGCTCTCGGTATAGGCATCGGAGAGAAAGCGCTCGACCGCCACGCTCCCCGTCCTGGGATCGCCGAAGAAGGCGTCGCGGGCGCGATAGGCGGCCTTGGTCGCCTCGGCGATGAGATGAATGCGGTCGGTTTCGCCGCAGCGCGCCGAGAGGTCGAAGCCCTCGAGCGTGCGCAGGATCATCAGCGCCGCGAGGCCCTGCCCGTTGGGCGGACATTGGAACACGTCGTAGCCGCGGTAGCGCGCCATGATCGGCGAGACCCACTCGGCGCGCTGGCGCGCGAAATCCTCGAGCGTGTGCAGCCCGCCCAGCGCGTTGCAGCGCTCGACGATGTCTGCCGCCACCGGCCCTTCGTAGAAGCCGCGCCGGCCTTCCCGGGCGATCCGCCGCAAGGTCGCGGCCAGCGCCGGCAGCTTGAGGCGCTCGCCCAGCCGCGGCATGTGCCCGTTCGCCATGTAGACGCGCTTGGCGCCGGCATCGCGGCCGATCTTCTCCGCCAGGAACGAGAAGTCCCAGGCCGGCCGCGGCGAGACCAGCACGCCCTCCTCGGCGAGGCGGATCGCCGGCGCCAACACCTCCGCCAGTTCCTTCGTGCCATGCGCCTCGTGCAGCGTGCACCAGCCATCGACCGCGCCCGGCACGGTCGCGGCATGGACGCTTTCGACCGGGATCTCGCTGAAGCCGTGCTCGCGATACCACTCCACCGTGGCCCGCATCGGCGCCATGCCGGAGGCGTTGAGCGCCAGCGGCGTGCCGGCGGCCTTGGGCGCGTAGAGGACGAAGCAGTCGCCGCCGATCCCGGTCATGTGCGGCTCGGTCACGCACAGCACCGCCACCGCCGCGATCGCCGCATCGACCGCATTGCCGCCGGCGCGCAGCACATCGAGCGCGGTCAAGGTGGCCAGCGGGTGCGAGGTCGCCGCCATGGCTTCGCCCGCGACCGCCGCTGAGCGGTGCGGCTGGTGAAAATCACGCATGAGAGGTTCCTCGAAAGCTCGCCGGGATCAGGTTCTTTTGGTCACGGGCGCCGCTTATGGCACCCGCGGCGGCCCTCGGCAAGCCCGGCATCGCGAGCGTGCTACGGGAACACGAACAGTCGATTGACTACTGGGACGTGCGCGCCACAATTACAAAGGAGAATTGCAGCTATCATCGCTAGGGAATATAGTGGCTAGGTAGCAATATCATGGGGAGACCGCACATGCCGTCTCGCCTCATAGATCCCAACATAGATCCTGACTATTGGCGGGGTCGCGCCGAGGAAAGTCGCGCCCAAGCTGAGCAGACCTGGGACGAATGCGCCAAAAGGGCACTCTTGGACATCGCCGAGAACTACGACCAAATCGCGCAGCAGCAGGAGGGTTTGGCGCTCGGCTCCTGGGCTCCTAAGCGCTAGTGGCGCTTGCCCCATCAGACCGAGCGGCGCTTTCGCCGCCTGCTGCGGGTCGAGCCCGTCGTCGAGCCTTCGCGACACCAGTCAGGCATGGCCGGTCGCCTGGTAAGTGTCGCCTATGACGGCGGCGTCACCGCGCGCCCGCCCTTCGCCGGAACTGTCCGCCGTTCAATCACGAGCCATGGTCTCGACCTCCGATCACAGATTTCCGGATGGACCTGCCGGCTTGGCGATCCCGCTTGAAGGTCAGGCGCGCAGAGAGTGTGTCGCACCCGCGGCGCGTCCGCAGAAGACGATCCCCTGCCGACCGCCTGTTGAACAGCGAACCCGGTCTCGGCGCTGCCGTTTGGCAATCATCATTCGAGAAGGAGTGGATCATGCCACGTCGACCGACTGCCCAGCGCGAAGCGGTGCGAGACCCGGCCTCAGAACTCTCATCGGCCGCGTTCCGGACCTCCGACATCTGGGTCGAAAGCCAGACCAGGATGTTCGAGCATTTCGATGAGGTCGCCAGGCGCTGGCTCGACCGTCGCCGAGAGGCCCTCGACGCCGCGCGCCAGTCGTTCGAGGAAATGAGAAATACCGCCGATCTCGGCGAGTTGATGCGCATTCAGCAAGACTGGGTGATCGGATCGATGCAACGCTTTGCCGCGGACATGGCGGAATTCGGCACGGCCGCCTTCAATTTCACTCAGGCGACCGCGAGCCAGCTGAGCAGGGCCGCCGAGGGAGCCGCTGGCGACTTGGCGCGCGTCGGGCACGACATGATGAGCGCCGCCGGAGCGAAGCCCAACTTCAGCGGGGTTGAAGAAACTCAGCGCGATTGAATGAGAAGAGGCGCCGCGGCTCCGCCTCAGACGACGATGATGTGAATCTTCTTCGAGACGACGGGCGGGTCGAAGGGGATGTGGTCGGCATCGCCGAGCACGAGCTGCAGCGTGTGCCGCCCCTTCGGCAGCTCGAGGAGCGTTTCCGTCTGGCCGGCGCCGAAATGGAGATGCTGCTTGTCTTGCGGGATGGCGACGCTCGGGTCGAGCGGCTCCGCGACGTCGATGAAGAGGTGGTGATGCCCGGTATTCGGCTTCCTCACCCCCGCCGGCGCCACCCCCATGTTGCGCAAGCCGAAAACGACGAGAACCGGGCTTCGCACCTTCTGGCGGTCGCGCGGCCGGATGAAATAGAGATAGGCCCCCTTCGGTGCCGGGGTCGGCCCGGCCAGCGCCGGCACCGTCGGCACCAGCAGCGAAGCTCCGGCAAGCAGTAGCGAGCGTCGCGGCAGCAGCATTGGCGTCCTCCCCTAAGGCGAGCGCGCGAGGCGGAAGCCGTGCGTCGGATAGCGGACCGACGCATCATAAGAATCCCGGCTCGCCGTGCGCAGATAGTTGGCATCGTTCTCCCAGGAGCCGCCGCGCAGCACCCGCTGGTCGCAATCCGCTTCCTCCCACGAGGCGCCATCGGCCGGCGCGCCGACATAGTCGTGATGCCAGCAATCCGATACCCACTCGGCAACGGCGCCGCCCATGTCGTGAAGGCCGAAGGGGTTCGGCGGAAAGCTGCCGACGGCGAGCGGCGCGCGTGCGTTGTAGGGCTCGCCGCACCCCTTGCAATCGGCCATGCCGAAGCCGGCCTCGTTTCCCCACCAGTATCGCGTCTTGGTGCCGCCGCGCGCCGCGTACTCCCATTCCGCCTCGGTCGGCAGGCGGTAATTCTCGTTGCGCGTCCCGCGCATCCAGGCAACGAATTTGATCGCGTCGTCCCAGCTCAGATCGGTCATCGGCGCCTTGTCGTCGCCGGCGGCGATCGGCGGGCAAGCCGTTGCGGCAACGCACCCCTTCCAGTCGCCGACGGTAACGGGATAGCGGCCGATCGAAAACGGCGCGATCGTCACGCGATGGATCGGCTTTTCCGACGCGTCCTCGTTACTGCCCATGACGAAGCTGCCGCCGGGCAGCGAGACCATCTCCGCCCCTTTGATCGCCGGCGCCGCGATGGGCGGCGGCGTCACCGCGATCCGCCGCTGACCGTTGTCGCCGGGCGCCGGCGCCGCGGGCGGCGGCGGACGGGTCGTCGCGATCGGCTGCGCCGCGGAGGAGCCCGATGTCGGCGGTTTGCGCAGCGCCTCGGGCGCCGCTGTCGTCAGCCAATAGGCAGCGCCGGCGATCAGCACCGCCGCGACACCAGCCGCGGCCAGCGCCTGGCGGCGGCTGCGGCGCACCCGCGCCACCGCCGCCGGATCCGGCAGCACGCGATAGACCCGCACCGGATCGGTGATGTTCTTGACCTTGTGATCGCCCA